>JBAXBF010000005.1:0-29686 GCA_037142095.1 Chloroflexota bacterium | reverse complement strand
AAAGATGCAATTCTTCACACGTTTAACCAATTGGGACTAGATCGTTCATCAATTGATCAAACCATATTTTGGGAAGGACAAAGTTTTAATTTACTTGAAATTACACGTGCATTTGGTTCCATTGCTAATAATGGCGTTTTATCAGGACTCAATAATACACCTGAAAATTCTTTACAAAATGAAGCTAATACTTCGAATCTAAACGCTTTTTATATTTCTAAAGCGATCGATTCAAATGGTAAACTTCTGATTGATTGGAGTTTACCAGATACAAAACCCGTTCTTACCCCTCAATTAGCCTATTTGTTGACAAATATCTTAAGTGATGATGTAGCACGTAAACAAACAGTTGGCTATCCGGATCCTTTAAATATTGATAGAGAAGCAGCAGCGAAAATTGGACGCACCGTTAATAATCAAGACTTGTGGACTGTCGGTTTTACTTCTGACTTTACTACGGGCATTTGGATGGGGACAAATTCATCACGGAATGCAAAGGATATCCAATTCTTATCTTCTGCTGTACTTTGGAATGAGATTATGCGGTCGGTTAATCGTGATATTCCTCAGAAATCTTGGCAAATACCTGAGGGAATAAGCCAAAAAGAAGTCTGTGATCCTTCAGGATTATTACCTACGGAATATTGCCCCAATATTGTCAAGGAAGTTTTTCTTTCCGACTCAGTGCCATCTCAATATGATACTCTATACTTGCCGGTTCAAATTAATCGAGAAACAGGTTTCTTGGCAACAGCATTTACTCCAATAAGTATTATTGATGAAAGCGTCTTTCTTAATATTCCATATATTGCAAAATTATGGGCAAAGAATTCCAATTTAGATTTACTCCCCGACACTTTAGATGTGATAAATTATAAAATAGATTCTATTCCCGATGTCGAAATTAGAAATCCGGGATTTGGAGAATATGTTCATGGTAAAGTCAATATAATGGGAAAAGCTTATGGAGATAATTTTTCTTATTATTCTTTTCAAATAGGGCAAGGTCTATACCCGAAGCAATGGTACCAGATAGGGGAAAAATATTTCACACCAGTCAAAGAAGGAACTTTAGGTGTTTGGGATACTAAAGGATTAAATGGTATTTACGTACTCCAATTACTATTGATTCATAATAACCATAAGATCGATATAGCAACTACTCAAATTACCGTAGATAATCTTTCTCCAACGATTCAAGATTTATTCCCTGCAGATAGGCAAATGGTGCGAACATCCAATAATCCTATAATTACCTTATATGCAAATATTCAAGATAATCTTAAATTAGAGAATGTCGACTTTATTATTAATGGTAAATTGATAAAAAGTTTCCCACAATCTCCCTACACCATAGAATGGAAAACTACCGAAGGAAGGTTTTTATTCAAGGTAAGAGCAATAGATGAAACAGGCAATGAGACTATATCAGAGACAATATTTATCGTTGCTCCTTGATATCAAAACTACTCGCGATTAAAAACCCAACCTACAAGGTAAGAAGAATAACCTTCTTTTCTAGGCGTATTTAGATACAAGTGTGTTTTAAAATCATCTAAATCTGAACGATACGAATAGTATGCCTGGCCTGTATTTCCATCTACTTCAATATATGTTACTTGCATATTTTGAAAATTTCCATTGGAATCATATTCTGCTTTCAACTTAGCTATTCCAACATGTCCGCTCTCAGAATCGTTCATCTGTGGGCGGAAAAATATCATGATTTTCCCATCAAATAATTCAGGTCGTTCCTCAGGACGAATTGCGATAATATTCGCCCCTCCAATTAATGATGCGAATTGTATGCCAATATTTTCAGGATTAAATATATCTTCCTTTGACGTTGATTGATAAGTTAATTCTCCAGCATTGACAATTTGTAATTGAAAAATTGGAGGGAATAATCCAAGTTTATTATTTTTATAATTTCCAAACAAGTTCCAAATAACTCGTGTAAACTTAACACAAGTTAAACGGTTACTTTCTGCAACATCTCGCTCGATTTGGGTACGTTTTTCTTCATCTATGTTGACTATTGCAACTTTTAACTTATTTTTTAAGTAATCTAAGATATAACCTACATACTCTCTTTCGGTACTACCATCTTTAGAATCAGGTATTTCAACGGTTGCTCGAATGTATATTTTCCCTGTTAATAAATCTCCGTGTCTATATTCTGAAAATTTTAGATATTTATAGGGTCGTTTCCCTTTTTTATATTCTTCATATTTTTCTCGGTTAAAGTTCAAAAAGTCTTCAACCAAATCGGACATATCTATCTCTTGTTTTCCCGCTTGAAGCACATTAGCAACATTCACAGCAGTCGCAATATGACCAATAAGAATCTCAAAGTTTTCAGTGCTGGGAATAATAAATCCTCTAAGGTCCGGGGTAGCAGTTAAAGTTGGTGTAAATGTGGTTGTAGATGTCGGAACCCGCGTATATGTAGATGTAGAAGTAACTGTTGGGGTAAAAGTTGGTGTTATCCTTGCCGTTGGCGAAAGTGTTGGCGTAGGCGTTACTCGCTTAGAAGTGGGTATTGGTGACCGGGTTGGCATATTTGTAGGATTTATCTTTCTCGTTGACGTGGGCATCGGTGTTTGAGTTGCTGTATTCGTTGCAAAAGGTCTCCTAGTAATTGGTGGGGAAGGAGTTTTAGATGGTTCATAACCTAAATTTTTGCGCTGAGGTATTGCTTCTTTAGCCACCTCATCTAAGCCAGAAAATTTGAAAGTTTTATTACTCCAGA
The DNA here is from genome assembly GCA_037142095.1 of Chloroflexota bacterium. Taxonomy (GTDB): domain Bacteria; phylum Chloroflexota; class Anaerolineae; order Anaerolineales; family DRKV01; genus JBAXBF01. The sequence goes on along the minus strand of JBAXBF010000005.1, from coordinate 26,934 downwards.
AGCTTAACATAAAAAGACTTATGGATTGTCCAAGTACTTTAAAGAAATCTCTTCTTGAAATATTTGAATCATTTCTTTCGTTCATAAAAAAATCCAATAATCATTATTTAGCTCTTGAGAGATTATATCAGAGAAATGTCATATATCGATATATATTTGGTCGTATTAAAATTTTTTTCTAGCGTTGATTATTTAGGTCAATATCTATTCAAAGAATATAAGAAAGGGATAAGAAAATATTTCCTTATCCCTATTATTGAACATATTATGGAATATGTGAATTATTCCAATTAAATTTTAATATTTCATCAGAATAAAAAGCCCGGTTGTACTCGATGAAGCAATTAGACGACTATCAAAAGATACTTCGTGCCAACCATAAGATGGATCCCAACGATAAACTTTCAAGAATCCTGTTCCTATTTGCTTCGCATCATTTGCAAAAGATATTTTTATCTTCTTGTTGCTGGGTAGTATATCCACAGAATTATCCTTATTTATTAGCGTGATAGATATACCATCAACAAATGACATTCCATCTGGAAGTTTTGCAGGAATCTCTTGTATCCCGATAACAGAAGCACCAAATGAATACTCACACGGTTCAATTTTAGGAACGGAAATTTGTATTCCTGTACTCAATTTAAATTCTGTCGAAGAGTCACAAGCCAAATTAACTAAATTGGCGCCACCAGTAATGGGGATTACGACCGATTCTTGTTCATTGGATACGAATGAAGGTTGTAGAACGCTTTGAGGTTGATAATAACCAAAATACCACCCTATCGATCCAATAATGATGCCAGAAAGCAAAAGTATGATGATAGACAATTTCGTAATTTTTCTGTTCATAGTGTAATCCTCTTATCAAATCCTTGCGATAATTAATATTTATTACTTACTCATATTATATACCAAAATGAATTGAAGAATACGGTACTTAAGTCCTAATTTACCATTTTTATTATAAATTTACTTTCTACATAGCTGATAACAAAAGGAATCTGTTATAATCTTCTTGCCTTTTAGGATAAGGAGAATTTATGGAAATCCAAATGAATGACATAACCCTTCATTATGAGGAAACTGGCAATGGAATTCCAATTGTCATGATACACGGTTTTCCTCTCAATCGAAAGATATGGCAACCCCAATTACAAAATTTGACAGATTCAGCGAGGATGCTAGCAGTTGACTTACGAGGATTTGGAGAATCACCTTCAACTTCTGGACCGAGTACTATGGATTTGTATGCAAAGGACATTGCTGAAATGCTGGACCGTCTTGACATCATAGCGCCTGTCTTAGTCGGTCTTTCTATGGGTGGATATGTTGCACTATCATTTTATCGCAGATATGCGCGTTGGTTATCAGGTTTAATATTAGTATCAACACGCGCGAGTGCCGACTCAAAGGAGACGAAAGAATCTCGAGATAGAATGGTTAATATTGTAAAAGAACCAGAAGGAATCAAGTCAATTACAAATATCATGCTTCCCAAAATGCTATCACCAAAATCGTATATCGAAAAACCAGAATTAGTGTCCCTTGTCAAGGAAATTATGGAAACCTCATCTGTTGATGGAATCTCTGGTGCTCTAATGGGAATGAAAGACCGTTCCGATTCGACAGAAATTCTTACAGGGTTCAACATTCCTACGCTAATAATTCATGGATCAGATGACCAATTAGTTCCCTTAGCAGAAGCAGAATCTATGGCTAAAGCGATTCCCAATTCTAAGTTTCAAGTAATTCCTAATGCTGGTCACTTACCAAATATGGAACAACCCGATCAATTTAACAATATAATGTCCACTTTTTTAAAAGACTTATAAATTATGATTTTATGTATTGATATTGGTAACACCAACATAACAATAGGGGTATATAAAGGGAATAAATTAGAATCTCATTGGAGATTGGCAACAGATCTCGAACGAATGCCTGATGAATATGGTATTCAGTTGCTCGGTTTATTTGCCTTCTCAAATCTTTTCACTGAAGAAATTGAAGGCGGAATTATGGCTTCTGTTGTTCCACCTCTTACTGAGAAATGGATACAAATTTGCAACACTTATATTGGTTTTAAGCCCTTAGTAATCAGCCCTCAGATAATGACAGGTGTTCTAATTCATTATGACGAACCAAATGCAGTCGGAGCAGATCGAATTGTTGATGCGGTAGCAACACACCATTTACATGGTGGGCCAGCTTGTATCGTCGATTTTGGAACTGCAACCACATTTGATGCAATTACAGAAAAAGGAGAATATCTTGGTGGAGCAATTGCGCCAGGTATTCAAATCGCAGCAGAAGCTTTATCGTATCGGACTGCAAAACTCCCCCGGATTGATATCGCTCGCCCCCCTTCTGTCATAGGCAGAAATACAACTCATTCGATGCAGTCAGGCATCCTCTATGGTTATACAAGTATGGTGGAAGGAATGGTAAAACGTTTCCGTTCTGAATTGGGTCCAAATATGAAGGTTATTGCTACTGGAGGCTTAGCTGAAGTCATTGCTCAAGAAACAGATGTTTTTGATGTTATCGCACCTTGGCTCACGTTAGATGGATTGAATATAATTTATAAAATGAATACACCCCATTCCGTATGACACCCATTTCAAATAAGAAAATTCTTCTTGGCATTACAGGGAGTATAGCTGCTTATAAAGCTGCTGATCTCGCAAGCAAATTAACCCAGTCTGGGGCAATTGTTGACGTAATAATGACCCAATCTGCGACTCAATTTGTCTCTCCATTAACATTTCAGTCTGTAACAGGTAGAACTGTCTTCACAGATAACAATCTTTGGGGAGATAAAGCTCATATATTACATGTCGGTCTTGCTCATGAATGTGACATGTATATTATTGCTCCAGCCACTGCGAACACGATTGCCAAAATTGCTTATGGATTTGCTGATAATTTACTTTCCTTAACAGCCTTATCGTACAATACTGAAAATAGATATATCCCATTGATAATTGCTCCAGCAATGGACGCTGGTATGTATTCTAATAAAACTACCCAAAAAAACATACATATACTGGAAGATTCGGGTGTAATTATCATAGGACCAGATTTTGGACATCTAGCAAGCGGACTTATTGCGAAGGGGAGGATGACAGAATCTTATGACATATTGTCTCAACTACGTTATCTTTTCTCACGTTCTGAAAATCTTAAAGGGGTACGCATTGTTATAACAGCAGGTGGGACACAGGAACCAATTGATCCTGTGCGAATAATAACAAACCATTCATCCGGAAAGCAAGGTTATGCTTTATCACAAGCAGCCATTGATGCAGGAGCAGATGTGACATTGATATCTTGCCCAAGCTCAATACCTGTACCTTACGGTGTTCAACCCATCTTTGTAAAAACAGCAATGGATATGGAAATATCTGTACTTGAGGCATGTAAAAAAGCAGATGTATTAATCATGGCCGCAGCGGTGGCAGATTACCGTCCACTAAGACAAAGTTCGCAAAAAATCAAGAAACATGAGCGCTATTTATCGATTGAGTTAGAAGCAACAACGGATATACTTTCTTCAGTTACCGAACAACGCTTTAGAATCGATTATCCAAAAGTTATAGTTGGCTTTGCTGCTGAAACTGAAAATATTATCATCAATGCTCAATCAAAACTGGAAAAAAAACATTTGGATATGATCGTGGCAAATGACATCAGTGCGCCAGACGCTGGTTTTTCATCAGATAATAATCGTGTAACAATTATTACTCCAGATGGTTCAATCGAAAAACTATCTTTGATGAGCAAAATTGAGGTATCCCATTATATAATAAATAAAGTATTGTCTTTGCTCCAGAATAAATAATATTCATGCTTTTTCTGATATTTTTGCAATCATTTTCTCTAATACTTTAATATTTCGCACTGCAGGTGTATAGTCCGGGTTCAATTCGGCTGCTTGTTTCATATAACGTAAAGCCATTTGATAATCTTGTTTGCTTAAACCAACAGTTTTCCCAAAACGTAATAAAGCTGCTGCAAGGATTGACTGAAGCAAATAGTTTTCAGGGAATTCATCGACAGCTTGTTTTCCAAGAGCGACAGCCCTTGGCCAATCCCCTGTCCGCGAAAGTCTTTGCATTTCTAAATAATAATTCATCCATTTTACCGGTGGAAAGTCGATATAATGTTCTTTTAACCAGGCAATATGAATACCAATTTCTTTCGCATGAACACTGGATTCAATATTTGGTTGGTTAAAACCAAGTAAAGCAAGACACAATAATAGGCGGGGATGTGCCGATTCAGGTGAATGCTTTATTACTGCTCGAAAGTAATTAACTGATTGTGCATTCTGCCCTAAACCAAGCGTTAATTCTCCAAGTTCTAACATCTGTTCAGGTGTTGGCGATTTTCTACCTATTTCTAAAGCTAACTTGCTCAAGCGAGATTGTTTTTGTTGAACTGTTGTTTGTCTAGAAATGTTTTTACCACAATAATGACAACTCGTAACATCAGGTTTAAGGGGTGCGCCGCAAAAAGGGCATCCAGGCATTGTAGGCATGATATTTGACCTCCTTGAATCTTATTTATTTATATTCCCTGGGCTAATTGTGTTTCGATATTATATCCTTCGTCCAGGGCTTGAATATTAGCCATTAATAATTTGTGATGCCGTTTGGGAAGTGTAAACTTAAAAGCTTGTTGCACAGCATCTAATGGTAATATTTGAGTCTTAGCTAAAAATGCACCTAATGCAACCATATTTGTAAGTCGCCTATCTGCAATATGTTCAGCAATTTCACTTGCGGGGATCAAAAATGTCTTAATATCATTACGTCGAATATCTCGATTTATTAGCGAAGAATTTACAATTAATATGCCATTGGATACTACTTGAGATTCGTATTTATCCCAAGAAGGCAAATTCAGAGCAATCACCCCATAAGGATGCCTTTCTATTGGTGAGCCAATTTCATCATCGGCGATGATAACAGTACAGTTCGCCGTCCCCCCTCGCATCTCAGGACCATAAGAAGGAAACCAAGTAACATGAAATTTTTTGATCATAGCAGCACGTGCTAGAACTGTACCTGCAAAAAGTACACCTTGGCCTCCAAAGCCTGCGATTACAATTTCCATTTGCATATGAATTTCTCCAAATTTTATCCTTTGACACGGATTTCCGCTACCTCTGGTATCACTTTATAATCTCCAATTGGATAAACGGGAATTAAATTTTCTACCAACCAGTCTTGGGCTTCACATGGATTGACCCCCCAATTTGTAGGACAAGTGGATAACAACTCCACCATTGAAAAACCCAGACATCGCATTTGAACCTCAATGGCAGTCCTAATCGCTTTTTTTGCCTTACGAATATTTGCTGAATCATGTAAGCTTCGACGAACAATATAGCTAGTACCTTCAAGATGTGATAATAATTCTGACACCTGAATTGGGTACCCTGCCGTCTTAACATCGCGACCAAAAGGTGAAGAAGTGGTTTTTTGACCTGGTACAGAAGTGGGCGCCATTTGCCCCCCTGTCATACCATAGTTAGCATTGTTAATGAAAAATACAGTAATATTTTCTCCTCTTCCTGCAGCGTGAATAATCTCCCCCATACCTATGGAAGCTAAATCACCATCTCCTTGATAGGTAAATACAATTTTATCCGGGAGCATCCTTTTTACTCCGGTTGCCATTGCTGGAGCACGTCCATGAGGAGCTTCGGTAAAATCTATGTCAATATAATTATAGGAAAAAATTGAACAACCAACTGAAGCAACACCTATTGTATTATTAACTATGTTTAATTCATTAAGTACTTCGGCAATGAGACGATGTGCAATTCCATGCGTACAACCGGGGCAATAATGAGATACAACTTTGGTTAAAACGTCTGGACGTTGGTACACAACCTGTAAATTTGTGTTTGGTATATCCATTTCTATCTACCTACGGCTTCAGTCTTCCTAATATCTTCCAATCGTTGTATCCAAGCATCTATAGGATCAATATTTTCGCTTTGATACGACATTGAAGAGATACGTCGGATTTCTGATAAAATCTCATCTGGAAATGGTATAACCCCTCCAACGCGGCCATAAAACTCCACACGAGATTGATTAGAGACAATTTTTTTTATATCTTTATACATCTGACCAGTGTTCATTTCAACAACAAGAAATGCTTTTGTTTGGTCCACTAATTTTTCAAGTGCTTCTTCAGGAAATGGTCTGAGAGATATTGGGCGGAATAAACCAACTTTTATTCCGTATGACCGAGCAGTTCGTACAGCAGATAATGCCACGCGACCGGCTGTTCCAAAACCGACAACAACAATTTCAGCGTCGTCCAAATAATATTCTTTATACCGAGTCTCTTTTAATCTAATCTCTCGCCATTGTTTTAATAAACGCAAATTCAATCCTTCTTCCAATGTCGGACTCATATGAATTGAAGTCAATAAATGCCGGTCATGTCCTTCTTTCCCCCTGACAGCCCATTTCGGAGGAATCCAATCTGGTTGTTTCGTTCTCGCCGGTTTCATCTCTGGTAATATTCCAGGTTCCATCATTTGACCAATAATGCCATCTATTAGTACTACAGTAACCATACGATATTTCTCTGCTAAATCGAAAGCCAATACAGTATAGTCAATCGATTCTTGAATTGTGGATGGAGCCAATACAATCTGATGATAATCTCCATGACCTCCACCATGAATTATTTGGTTATAATCACTTTGGGCTGCATCAATATTTCCTAAACCAGGACCAGCACGCATAACATCGACGAGGACAAATGGTACTTCCGTTGCTGCAATATATGATATACCTTCCATCATCAGACTAATTCCAGGACCTGAAGAGGAAGTCATTACACGTGCTCCAGTACATGCAGCACCATAAACCATATTTATTGCAGCAAGTTCACTTTCTGCTTGAAGAAAAACTCGTTCTTCTTCAACCATTCTTCTAGACATCCATTCAAGTAATTCAGTTTGTGGAGTGATTGGATAACCGAAGTATGCATCCAATCCGACCCGTATTGCTGTTTCGGCAATCGCAAGATTGCCCTTAAGTAATTCTCGAGTCATATTAATGATTTACCTCTGTTTCAGCTTTTTTTTCTCTTGAAAGGACATTTTCACGAAACACTGTGATTGCTGCTTCTGGACAAATAATTGCACATATCATGCAACTTGTGCACCCATTACCAACAAGCTGGACAGGGTGATAACCTGTTGGATTGAGACGATCTTTCGATATCTCTAACACTTCCGCCGGACAAGCATTGACACATAGTTCACATGCTTTACAATATACTTCGTCAACTTCAATCCAACCTTTTACAGGCATTTGTACCTCCGTTTTTGAAGTTTTCTTACAATTAAATTTTACCACATTCTGGTTAAGATATTGTAGAATCAGGTAGTAATTTATTATATAAACACGTAATAAGGAAGAAAGATTTGATATCCAATATTTTTTATTTATTCTATAATTATCTAGATTATTATTTAAGGCAATTGTTTCATTGGAAGCGTCGAGGTTTGATAATTCATAATGAAACTAAAGAACACCTTTTTTCTAATATTACTTCCTTATCACATCAAGTTACTGAAAATAATGCTTTGCGGTTATTACAAAATTACCATCTCTGTACTCTCTATAATCAAAGTACAATTGATAACTATAAAGAGAATTTATATTATTTAGACATGTTAGAACATGCCCTAGAAATCTCAAATTTAAATTTAGATGAAGTGATATCCGTTGCTGATATAGGGACATCTCATTGGTTTTATGTTCAATCGTTGTATGCCCTTCTGAAGTGGTATCAAACTCCACACAAGCCACGAAAAGTTTTCCTTACGGGATATGAAGAAGATGCTTTTAGGGTTTATAAGGATTTTTATTCCCGATATGATTATGTTATGGCTCATATTGGGGGATTAAGGGATGTCAAATTTGTTCCTGAAAAGTTCAAATGCCAGCCAGACCATTTCGATGTTATAACTATACTCTTTCCTTTTGTATTTATTAAAGATCATTTAGCATGGGGACTCCCGCATTCATATTTTTCACCACAAATTTTACTTAGGGATGCGTTTAGAAGTTTAAAACAGAATGGAGTATTAATTATAGCCAATCAAGGCGAAAATGAGTGTATTTCAGAAGTTAACTTTTTAGAAATCCTGGGAATAAAGCCTATTAATGTTTTTAGGCACATGTCAAATTATTATAATTATGATATAGATAGATTCATTATAGTGGCTACGCGAAATTAATTCTTTTTTTGATTTTCTTATGATCCAATCTTCTTTCCCATTTAAAACAAAGGCATATGGCCATATATGTCATATTGTTAACAATATTGGTCCACGTCCCGCTGGAAGTGATGCTGAAAAAGACACTTTGGATTATATTGACCATAAAATGGGTGAATGGGGATTTTATACAGAGCGAAGTCCATTTAACTATGCACCGATCCCCTCAGTTTTTTATCCTTATATCATCGCCGGAATTTATCTCGCCATTGTTGGCTGGATGATAACACAATATCCATGGTCAACAATTATTCTTCCTGCTGTTTTTTTTATCTTACCCGCATACTCGCGTTTGGTAATTCATCATCGTGCAAAGACTGTCCCATCAACTAATTTATTTGGATATTTACCCAAGACACAAATTTCTTCATCCGTTCCAACACTCATTCTTTCTGCTCATATAGATACAGCTCGAGCCAGCGCATTTCGTAACACTACTTTACTACGTCTTCGCTATCAAACCAACTTTATAGTTCAACGGATTGCAATCCTCTTATCCATATTATCTATTCTTCAAATTATTGGGATTCATTCACCTAATTGGATTCTACTATTTTCAGGAATAATATCTAGCCTAGCTGGAATTTGGTTGTCATTTTCGCAATTATGGGATCAGGTTTCTTGTAATATGCAATATTCTCCTGGAGCAAATGACAATGCATCGGGAGTAGCAATCCTCCTTTCACTCGCTGAGTATATTAGCCTTTGTGGGGTGTTTAATAATCTGAAGATAGGATTCTTATTCACTGGAGCTGAAGAGACAGGTCTTCACGGATCAGATGCATTTGCCACTTCTCTAAAAGATGCATCGCATAATTTATATGTTTTGACATTAGATATGGTAGGCGCAGGAAATGATTTATATTTCATCCGTGGGGATGGCACTCTATTTCCGTTAAAAACCGATCCTGAACTCAATAATAAATTGAAAAGCGCAAATCAAAGTATAAAAGGGCTTTGGTATACACTCCGTAGCGGTGATTTTGCTTCTTTTTTACGCCACGGTATCGCGGCAAGTGCTTTACAATCTGGTGGATCCATTAAAGCTGAAGTATCTTATCATACAATATATGATACTTTAGATGTGATAGAACTTCAGGCATTAGACAATACAGCAAAAACGGTATTAACACTCATAGAATCTCTTGAGAAAAAGAGTTAAAATAATAATTATGGGATATTTAAATATAAACACAGCAAATGATGAAAAAAAATCGTTTCTTATATATTTCATACTAACAATAATTTTATTAATTTTTTGTCTTGTCATATGTATTATCTTCACATCCATCCTGATCGCATCCAATAAAGATATTATCGCTCCCAAGACCGCTACTTTACCTTCTATACCAGTAATTATTCCATTACCTTACCCATCAAATACACTTATCCCAACAATTACACCTCAAGATACTTCCACTAACACAATTACGCTAACATCTACACCAACCTGGTCACTTCTTCCATCCCAGCCACCCCAGCCAACTTTAACCCTTGTTTTTCCCAATATCCATAACTCATATTATGATTTAAACGATTGGAATGAAAATATTGCATCTTATAATATCAATTTATTAGAATCATATCCAGGCAGCATCCCCGCAAATCAAGTAAATTTAAATGGTTATTATCAAGCTTATTATCCTGCTGCATTAGCTTATGGTGAAGCGATTATCAGATCATCCGCCACTCCAGATATATATTGGCAATTAGGGCTCGCCAATAATTTAGCTCGCGTAGGACATCCTCAAGCAGGCATAATTTACGCCAGGGCTATAGCACAAGCATTAAATAATCATATTATTAATATGGATCAACTCGTTTTATGGTTGGAACGATATCCATCTGATCAAGAATTTAAACTTACAACCATAAAACCTCCTAAAAATTATTCAAGTGCATATATTTTACAAATTAGCGGAAAGGGGAGCGCATTTATTATGCTCACAGAAGATGCTGGCAATTTTTCATCAGAATCCCTAATTAGCCGCCTCGATTACACTTATCCAGCAAAAAGCCAAATTATGTTCTATGATTTTACAAAAGATGGTATTGATGAAGTGATTCTCTGGGAAATGCCTAGTGAAAATAAGACGGATTTCAGGCATCCAGATGTATTTGACATATCACAGAATCCTCCAAGAAATCTTCCTTTCAAACCAATAGACCAATTTAACATCAATTTGGATTATCAAGGAGAATGGCAGGCAGTTATTTATCCAGATGGTAATACTGGTTTACTCTTTCAAAGTACGGTCTTTCCTGCTTGTCCGACAATAATTAACCGCGCCTATAAGTGGGATGGAGAATGGTTTGATCTCATTAACACAAATTACAAAGTTAATCCTGCCTCAAATTTAGAAGGATATTGCGATCTTATCATCTATCATGCTGCAGAAACTTGGGGGATTAATGCAAGTACTCAAATCATGGAGCAATTATTACCCAAATGGCCTCCTTCATCTTTGCCAGATCGTCAACAACCTCCCCTAGATGCTAGAGATGAACTCGTTTACCGTCTTGGGGTAAATAGCGCCCTTACTGGTGATCAGGATTCTGCCCGAGGGTATTTTGAAGAATTATCCACAGAAAACGCTGGTTCCTTGAGTCACTGGATTGAGCCAGCCAGTAATTTTTTACAAACTTACGCAGTTCAAACCGATATTTATCGTGCCTGTATAAACTCACCAATATGTGATCATCGGATCGCATTAAAAAATCTCATAAAAACTTTGAATTTAAACGATCAAGCTAAAATAATCGCATCACTGGCAAGCTATGGGGTTTTTATTCGAGCAAGTGGTAGATATGATTTTGATGGTGACGGCAATAAAGAAACTTGGTTCACAATTGCGCCAAGATCTACAAACCCCAATGATTTTAATGGAAGATATTCATCAAAAGTGACGTGTCCTACACCCAGGGCAACTAGTGAATCCGTTGTTACTGCTGTATACGTCACCCCTGATAAAACACGGATTGCACTATCTACACCACGCCCATCTTTTGAAAATAGTTGTTATTTAGAAATACTTACCCCAACATACCCTACATCAAACACAAAACTAGAATTTTGGATCCTTGTCCCAACAAATACATCCATTGAATCGCTATTTATAAGCACAATAATCTCTAATTCACCATCAATCAATGAATACCCTTCTATTGAAACATTGCCAGTAATCAATTTGAATGATGAAACCACTTTTCGTTTACAACAACTAGACGGGAATCAAGAGCCATATATTCAATATTTGCCTCTTGATTATTTTTGGAATGGTTATGTTAAAGATGTTCTACAGGTGGCAGTTTCGGACATAATCGTTTTTAATTCTCCCCAAAAAGCATATGAAGAACTAATATCGCTCTCCAAGCAGAAAGATTTCTTCTGTCTCGACAATAACTCCCAATGTGCACAATACTTTACCCTGCTTGGGTTATCTTCAGAATTAATTAGAAATAAAGAATTCGCAGTATCAAATTATCTTAGAACTTGGCGAAAATATCCCTATAGCCCCTACACTATTTATACGAGAATTAAATTATCACTTACCACACTTACACCAACTATATCATTATCTAATACCCAAACACCTACTCCATAAAATATGATTTTTTATCACTATTAAAATTCTCCTTGGAGATAAGCTCGAGTACGCATTTCTTGAGGATTTTCAAATATTTCAGCAGCGGGACCATGTTCAACCAATTCACCCATGTACATAAAGACAACATAATCTGCCAGTCGTTTTGCTTGGCGGAGAATATGGGTTACCAGAACAACAGTATATTGTTGTTTTAAATCCAATAATCGCTTTTCAATGTGCTGAGCAGAGATTGGATCGAGAGCAGATGTAGGTTCATCTCCCAAGATAATCTCCGGTTCCACTGCTATCCCTCGGGCTAAACATAGTCGTTGTCGTTGACCAATTGATAACCGCGTGGCTGGAGTATGAAGTCTGTCTTTTACTTCATCCCATAAACCTGCTTGTTCAAGATAATGCTTCACTAAATCATCTAAATTCCGCTGTTTGTGCATATTATGAATACGTAGTCCATAAGCAACATTATCATAAATAGACATCGGTAATGGAAAAGGTTGCTGTGCCAGTAAACCAATTTTTTTTCTGATATCAGTTACATCAATTGAAGGAGCATATATATCTTCTCCATCAACTAATACTTCACCGGATATCCTTGTTTCAATGGATAATTCGACAAATCGATTAATGCTCTTTAACAGAGTAGATTTTCCACACCCTGAAGGTCCAATAATAACTGTTATCTGATTCCTTGGAATATCCAAGGAAATATTTTTTAAAGCTTGTGTCTTACCATAAAACACATTTAGATCGTGTATTTGTACATGAGTCTGCATAAATTAATTATCTTCCTAAAAACTACTTAATAGCAAAACGTCCTAATCTTCCAGATAACCATCGTGATAAAAGGCTAATAAATAATACAATGGCTGTCAATATCAATGCGGAAGCATAAGCACGTTGTTGCACTTCTGGATATGGTGTACCTAATTGAAAGAAGACGGCTAATGGCAACGAAGCCGCCGGTTCTAAAATTGAGGATGGGATTCTATCTGTGTAACCAGCAGTAAACAAAACCGAGGCAGCGTCTCCAATTCCACGCCCGAACGCCAGTAAAATAGCCGTAGCCATACCTGGCAAAATTTGACGCACAATGACATATAAGGCAGTCTCATACTTCGTAGAACCTAAAGCAAATGATGTCTCCTCCAGTTCACTTGGCATCATACGGATAAACTCATCCATCGTTCGTGTTAATATGGGAAGCTCAAGCAAACACAATATAAGGATACCAGCAAGTAATGATGCCCGTAATCCAAGAGCTAACATAACAATAAAACCGAATGCGCCAAAAACGATTGACGGAATTCCCCACATAATATCCAATGCCAATCTAACAGTGAAAGCCCATCGAGAGTTTTTTGCATAAACATTCAACCCCAGCACAATTGGTAGGCTGATAATAAATGCTAAAATGGTTCCACCCCCAGCAAGATACAGAGAACCCATTATTGCATTCAAAATGCCACCTTTTTTACCTAAATAATATCCTCCTTGAGGAACTTGCGTAATCATATCCAGGTTTAATGCAGGTAGACCTTTAATAACAATTGTCCATAATATCGCCCCTAACCCACCAGCGACTAACAGAAACGACAAAGTCATTAATATTCTGAATATAATTTCTTCAATGTTTCGCTGTGTAAATAACTTTTTCATAAAGTTTGTTTCAATGCATTTTGAAGAAAAAATGCTGCTATCAAATTAAAAAACAAGACGACAATAAGTAACAACAGAGAAGCACCCATAAGTGCAGCATCATAGAGCGGGATTGACATCATTTCGCCGTAGTTATTAGCAATTAATGCTGTTAATGGGTATGCAGGATCAAGAATATTATTCGGTACCTTGGCAACATTACCGACAACCATTAATACCGCCATAGTTTCTCCGAAAGCTCGAGAAAAACCCAAAACGATTCCAGCAATAATTCCTGGCATGGCATTGGGCAAAACAGCAAATTTCACTGTCTGCCATTTTGTTGCGCCAACTGCAAGTGAAGCCTGTCGAAAACCATGAGACACCGATTCCATAACTTCATAAGCAACAGAAATAATTACAGGAGCAACCATTACCGCCAATACAATACCGCCTGATAAAATACCATAACCAGTTGGATTAGTTATTTCAATACCAAACCATTTACCCAAATCAGGAGTGATCGTTTGAACCCAAGGAACGATCGTAATCATACCCCAAACACCATAAATAACAGAAGGAATACCTGCTAAAAGATCTAATAAGGGTTTAAGAAACGCGCGAATCGTCGGATGAGCGTACTCAGATAAGTATATTGCATTTAACAAACAAGGAGGTACAGCTATAATCATTGCTAGTAAAGTAACCCATAATGTACCAATTAAAAAAGGGTAAAAACCAAATTCTCCTTGAAGAGGTAACCATACATGTCCGAAAAGCAAATCTACCAATGGCTTAGCACTCAATATAGGCAAAGTGCGAATAAAGAGTACGATAATCATTATGATTACCACAAGGAAGGGTAGGCCGGTTGTTATCAAGAATAACTTTCCACCCAAGAAATCAATAAAATAACGTCTTTGTTTCAGGGTGTTATCAAGGTTTTTCTTTTTATTATCGAAGTTCTTCATTGTAAAATTCGTTATTGAACAAAATGATATGTAGATAGTTAAGTTTTCAGGAATTATTATAACATTAATTATGGATGTTATCTTTTAGATAAACAATGATGGTTATTAACGCGTACAAACGACCAGCAAAAGTCGGAATAGCTGGTCGTTTGACTCTAATAAAAACTATTTATTTTAGTTTTTCCTTCTGTTCATTTAGTTTCTCTGATTTCATCGGGATATAACCAACTTCCTCCTGATATTTTTGTCCATCATTAAGTATCCACACCAAAAAATCTTTTACTGCACCAGAAGGTTTTCCCTTGGTTACCAGATGAAGGAGACGGGCTGGTGGTTCTGGATATTGACCAGAAGCGACTGCTTTAACTGCCTTTTCTTTCGTATCCAACTGTTCAATGTCATCGACTTTTCCATTGTTATTAAAATCAATAGGTAGAACGACTATACCTTCAACGGGTTTCCCTGTAGTAGCATCATAGGCATAATTCAAATTATTATAACCCAAACCTAATGGATCTTTCTTAACTGCCTCAACAATACCCGGGTCCCCGGAAACACCTATCCCACCAAGATTTTCTTGTTTTTTATTGTCAAGGAATAGAGCCCAGACATCAGCCGCACCACATGCATCTGAACGAGTGTATACGTTTAATTTATCCTTGATATCTGTTTTCCCAGCTACTTCTCCCCATGTAAGTGCTTTACCATTAATATATATGTCCAGCAAAGCTTCTTTAGTTATCCCTTTTTGTAAGAGTCCATTAAGCGCTGGATTCTTCGCATTCGCAGTGGCAAATACAGCATCTTTTGTAATTGCTATATCAAAAGCTCCCTTTGTAATTTCCTCTGGCTTAACATCTCGTGAAACCATCCCAATATCTACCATGCCAGCTAACGCGTCTGACATCCCTTTGCCAGCCCCACCAGCAGATATATCAATCTTGATATTTGGATTGATTTTTTGATATTCCTCTCCCCAACGCACCATCAAAGGATAAATAGCAAACGCACCAGAAGCTGAAATGATCGCTTTTGATCCTCCAGATGGTTGGTCCTTAGCTGATTGTCCTTGTGAAGACGGCTGGCATCCTGTAATAAAAATCGACATAATCAGTAATATGATCGATATCTTTGCAATTATTTTATTTATATATCTCATATGAGAATCTCCTTTAATATAGATTGTATTGGGTTAATTGAACCAAATCTCTTTTCTATTAGAATGTAAACCATACTAATCCTATAGGAATTCTAAAAAGTTTATCATCATTATTTTATAATGTCAAGTAAATTCGGGATTGTCAAATATCAAAAATCAGGTTTTAATTGTCAATATGCTCGCAAAACGAATCATTCCATGTTTAGATATTAATAAAGGACGGGTTGTTAAAGGAGTAAATTTTGTCAATATACGGGATGCAGGTGATCCAGTTGAACAAGCACGAATTTATGATGCAGCAGGGGCTGATGAATTGGTTTTCTTAGATATTACAGCCACACACGAAAACCGGGATTTGGTTCTCGATGTTGTTCGGCGTGTAGCTGATACTGTCTTTATGCCTTTCACCGTTGGAGGCGGAATAAGAAATATTGAAGATATTCGTAAAACCCTTCTCGCTGGTGCAGATAAGGTAAGTCTTAACTCTTCTGCTGTAAATTCTCCCCATCTTCTTACGGAAGGTGCTGAAAAGTTTGGATCTCAATGTATTGTCTTAGCAATTGATGTTAAGCGGATTCCGAATTCATCAGGAGCAATAACTTGGGAAGTGTACACAGGAGGAGGGCGAATGCCAACTGGCTTCGATGCATTGGAATGGGCAATCCAGGGTATTAAGCTTGGAGCAGGGGAAATTTTGTTAACAAGCATGGATGCAGATGGAACTCTTGCCGGGTATGATATTGAACTTACTAAAGCAGTGGCGGATGCTGTTCCAGTACCTGTAATAGCATCTGGAGGTGCGGGTACAATGGCTCATTTTGCCGAAATATTGACATCCGGTAAAGCAGATGCTGCTTTAGCAGCTTCATTATTTCATGATGGGACTATGCAAATTTCAGATTTAAAAAAATATCTTATTACCAAACATATATCTATCCGTAACACATGAAGGAGGGATTTTTGAGATCTTTTGATCCGAATATTGAAAAAATCCGTTATGATGAGCAAGGACTTGTACCTGTTATCGTACAAAACGCATCAAACGGGGATGTCCTTATCCTTGCATATGCAAATGATGAGGCTATCAAACTTACTATAGAAACGGGTGAAGCCCATTTTTGGTCTCGAAGTCGCCAAGAACTCTGGCATAAAGGCTCAACATCAGGAAATATTCAACGAATCGTTGAAATTCGAGTCGACTGTGATGCTGATGCTATTCTTTATTTTGTTGAACCTTTGGGAGCCGCATGCCACACAGGAGAAACCAGTTGTTTTTTTAGAGTATTTAAACATGGATAAAAATTTCAATATTAATGACTTATTTAATCTTATTCTCGAACGGAGAACCAACCCACAACCAGGATCATACACTAATCACCTTTTCGATAAAGGAGAGGACGAGATAATAAAAAAAGTTGGAGAAGAAGCAATTGAGG
Source organism: Chloroflexota bacterium (assembly GCA_037142095.1). GTDB lineage: Bacteria > Chloroflexota > Anaerolineae > Anaerolineales > DRKV01 > JBAXBF01. The sequence goes on along the minus strand of JBAXBF010000005.1, from coordinate 9,811 downwards.
TAGTTTTAGCTTCAAAAGCACAAAGTAACCAACGTGTTATTGAAGAAATAGCCGACTTAACCTACCACACCCTGGTGCTACTTGCATATAAAGGAATAACTCCTTCTGATATAACAAGCGAATTACAAAAACGGAATTTAAAATAATGATGTGAAATTTTCAGAAAGAATCTGCCATTCTTTCATGCTAAGTGTTTCTGCTCTTCTTCTCGAGTCAATCTCTAAGCTGTGCAGCCAATGTTCCACAACTTTCTGATCCAGAACTAGACCATGCGATAATGCATTTCTTAATATTTTTCTCTTTTGCCCAAAACCTGCATTAATAAGGCGAAAAAAAATATCTAAATATAATGGATTAATTACGGGCTCATCGTAAATATCTATACGAAGTATGGCAGAATCTACTTTTGGAGCCGGAAAAAATGCACCAGATGGTATAAGGTTGACGATCCTCACTTTTCCATAAACTTGCACACTTAAGGCTAAAATACTCATCTTACCGGGTTGTGAACAAATTCTTTCGGCAACTTCTTGCTGAATCGTGAGTATAATCCTTTGAGGTTTTATCTTTGCCTCAAGAAGATGGCGAATAATCGCAGAGGTAATATAATATGGGATATTTGCTACAACCAAGTAATGATCTTTATTCATTATTTCGTCAGGATTTAACTTCAAGATATCCCCATAAATCAAAGTTACATTTCTAATAGAATCAAGTACCTTTTCTAATCCCGGCGTCAACCGTTGATCAATCTCTACCGCCACTACATGTGCGGCTGAACCGGCTAAATAGCGAGTAAGAAATCCTAATCCTGCACCAATCTCCAAAATGCTCATATCAGAAGTGATTTCAGCCGCATTGATAATATTTTGCAAGGCATTAGGATCTACAAGAAAATTTTGTCCCAATTTCTTATCTGCCTTAATATTATATTTTTGTGTGATCTCCTTAATTTTAAAGGGAGGAATTTCCATAAGTTCAGACTACTTCTCATCTATCGACGAAATTAAAAAATATACTTTTACTTGCCGAGACCAATTCTCAAAATCAGAATCACTAAAACCAAGATCAATCCATCGTTTTCCAGGAACCCCACTACCAATATCTGCTATTTCAGCAAATCCATAACCAGGTATATATATCTGAGCATTTTTAAAAAGCTCAAAATCTTCTCTAGTAACTGCAACAATCCCTTTGCTTAATTTCTTTCCAGAAGCTGTAGAATTGTTACAATGATTGGGTATACCGAGCCGGCATGGTGAATAGGAAGTAGCGTACATATCCAATGCAATCCAGTATGTTATTTTGCTACCTGGTATATCTAATGTTTGGGGAACAATTTTGGTACCAAGACCAATTACTTGTTCTTGGATCTCATTCACAATCCATGATGTTTGTTTATATTGAGATATTTCTTTTCCATCAATATATCTTTTACGAGTACTTTGAACTGTTAAACCCATAATACCAGATTGAAGGATTTGCTTGATCCCGAAGTCAATGCTCACGTCGTTTCGATATGAGACATGAAAAGGCGTTAGTTTCATGTCAAGGAATTCGCGCTCCTCAACACGATTCAATTGAATGATATCAGAGTCGGAGATAGATTTTCTGAACGCTGGTTGGCTATAATCCCATCCCTGAGGAACATTATGGATATCTGCCAGAATATCACCAACAACATTTCTAGCAGAAAGGATAGTAGTTTCGCCTGTATTCGTCTGAATCTTTATATTTTTTGCTCGCAGAAGTGACACATTAATAGTAGACCGATCAAAAGGAAATGATATCACTGTATCAACGGGTGGTAGAAGTCTATCCCCCTTATATACTGATACACCTACATCCCAAAGAGCTTTTCCAAGAGTAGAAGCTGAAGAACGAAATTCTTTGATCTTTTCGCCTTCTTGTAATCGAATTTTTATTGCTCTCTTTAGAGATATATTATAAGTATAATTTCGTTCTAACATTTCAAAAGGTAATGTCTTTACCCCATTTACAAAGATAGAATCTTCTGAATCTATTTTCAATTTTTCTTTTTGAATAATTTCTATGGGTATAAGAGAAACAGTATTGATACCTGTCTTCTTTTCACCTGCCTGTAGATAAATTGGTTTCGTATGATCCAAATGAATTACCATATCATTCGTAAGCCAAGTTCCAAAGCCTGGTATTAAATTATCCTCTGAAGTGTACGTGACATGTTCAGATTTAATTAAATCTCCCACAGTTAAGGCATATGTTGAAACTGAGATGGACTGTCCATCAATTACTATATCTACATTTTTTCGCAATCCAACTAATAGAACACATACTATTAACAAAAAGATAATGGATATTAACATTAAGATAAAAAAAAACGAGTCTTCATACCATACTATGAGGAAAATTTCTAATGAAAAAAAGAAGCCCGGATAGGCTTCCCGACGGCACCCAGAGATGCCTCCTTACCGTTGCTTCCTCTCAGACCTGGCGGGGTTCGAAGGTTTCTGCCGCGCCGGACCCATCCGGGTAAGTAACATTATACCCTATTTTTTTTCCAGTGCCAATTGATTTTTGATTGTCATTTAAATCTGGAAAAGTGGAAAAAGGATATCCGTAAGCGGCATATATCACTCACTTACAAACTTGGAATCTTAATGAAAACGATATAGTTAGCGATATTTAGCATGATATAATCGCATTAGAATATGAATTCTTCAATTTTCTCACCACGTCCTTCACAAAAAGATATCCTTTCGTACAGGCGAGGTAGAATGGGGATATCCGCTGTCCCCGGTAGTGGCAAGACTTGGACTCTTTCCCAACTTGCGGCTGAAATCATAATAAGTGATGGTCTAGACGATAATCAAGAGATATTGATAGTTACGCTCACCAATTCTGCAGTCGATAACTTTAAATCTCGGATTGATGCGACCTTACAAAGCAGAGGCAGTCCATCGTTAATTAGCCGTTACCGTGTATGTACATTGCATAGCCTTGCATACGATCTAGTACGCGAGCACCCAAATCTTGTTGGGATTGATAATGATTTTCAGATATTAGACGAGAATGGAACAACAGACATCATTCATCAAATAGCTACACATTGGTTGCGTAACAATGAGCAAATCCTTAGGACCTATTTTACAGAAGAACAGAGCAATAAGAATCCTACTCAAATCGATAGCAAACAGCATATAACTTTATTAGAAGATATCGCAAAGAGTTATATTAGGACAGCAAAAGATTTTTGCCTTTCTCCCGAAGCACTCAATAACCGTATGCAAAACATTTCATTTTCATTCCCACTCGCCCATCTTGGAAATGAGATATATAGAGATTACCAGCGTATCCTAATGGATCGAGGTTTCGTGGACTATGATGATCTGATTTATCTTGCACTAGAGGTAATAAAACAAGATCCAGCTTATTTGACACGATTACAATATCGCTGGAAGTATATTCTTGAGGACGAAGCGCAAGATAGCAGTCGTTTACAAGAAAAAATTTTAAGAACACTTGTCGGAACCTACGGAAATTGGGTACGTGTTGGCGATCCAAACCAGGCAATCTATGAGACTTTCACCACTGCCAATCCAAAATATTTAAAATTATTTCTAAGCGAACCTGAAGTCCGCGCTCAAGAATTACCCGAATCTGGACGATCTACAGAAACGATTATCCATCTTGCAAACCGACTTATTTCATGGACAGTAAATGAACATCCCAATACAACTGTGCGAGATGCACTTACTGAACCATTCATTCGCCAAGCACCACCTAACGATCCACAGCCAAATCCAGAAGACCGACCGTCTGAAGTATATATATATATCACCAAGCTCCAGCCAGATGAAGAAGTTAAGCTTATTACCAAGTCTATCACAAAATGGCTTCCCAATCACACCGATGAAACTGTGGCGATTTTGGCTCCTAATAACCATCATGCCTTCAAATTTGTTGAAGAACTTAAAAGACAAAATATTGAAGTTATAGATGGGTTACTTAGAAGCTCTAATTCCACAAGAATCATAGCGGAGATACTAGGAATAGTAATCGACTACCTAATCAATCCTCAACAATCTGAAAAATTGGTTAATGCGTATAAGATTTTGAGGTATGGAACGAACGGTGGTACTGATAAAAAAACACATATTATTAGTACAGCTGTTATGTTAGGAAAATGTACTCAACCTGAAGCTTATCTTTTCCCAAATATTGAACATGATTGGTTAGAAAATACTAGTCTGGAAAAGACCAATCCGGTTACATATGCAGATATTGTTGAATTCAGAGATATTATCAGATATTGGCAAGGGTTAGTATTCCTACCTGTGGATCAGATTATTCTGGCATTATCACAGGAGTTATTCACCGAACCTATGGATCTAGCCACAGCACATCATCTTGCAGTTTCTATGCGCCGAATTTACGATATGAATCCAGATTGGCAAATCCTTAACATCAAACATGAGTTAATTAATATTGCAGAAAATAAACGGAAATTTACAGGCTATAGTCAAGATGATATCGGCTTCAATCCAGATTTTTACAAGGGTAAAGTTGTTGTCGCTACCATGCATAAATCTAAAGGTATGGAATGGGATCGTGTATACTTGACTTCTGTTAACAATTATGATTTTCCGTCAAATCAACCTGAAGATATTTTTCAGTCTGAAAAATGGTTCATTCGCAATAATCTTAACCTGCCGGCTGAGGCTATTGCTCAACTAAAAGCATCGCTTTCTAAGGATGAGTACGAGGCATGGTATCAAGAAGGAATTGCCACGCAAGAAGCACGGCTTGATTATGTACGCGAAAGATTGCGTTTACTCTATGTTGGCATTACCCGAGCCAAGAAGGAATTGGTTATTACCTGGAATTCCGGGAAAAAAGGAAATGCAACACCATCCATAGCATTAAAAGTATTAAATACCGCTCTTCCGATCTAATTGATTTATTTCCGGTAAGTGCAAACGGACGTGTTAGAATAGCTAAATATTTATTAAGGAGTAATGATGTTCAAGATATATTCACCTCAGGTTGCCCAACAAACCATCCTTAAACGACAATCACCAGATGAAAACATCGTACCCGATGCGATATTAGAGAGAATCGAAAAACTCTTTGGTGAAAGAATATCTCCTGAAACCGCTGTTTCTCGAATTTTACATGAAGTACGAAGTTTGGGCGATATTGCTCTTAAAAAATGGACAGAGAAATTAGATCTTACTCATTTGAATTCATTCAATGTCCCCGAGGAAGATATAGAAAATGCCATATCAGATCTACCCAAAGAACAAATTGCTGCCCTAGAAGAATCCGTCCGAAGAGTGGAGGCATTCCATCGCCATCAACCTTTAATATCCTGGATGACAAATGATCTTGGAGGCACATTAGGTCAATATATCCGTCCCATCCGACGAGTTGGACTATATGTTCCGGGTGGAACAGCTCCGTTACCTTCTTCTGTAATCATGTCAGCTATACCAGCGAAAGTAGCCGGGGTTCAGGATGTGGTTGTAGTGACTCCCCCTAATCCTGAATATTATCATCAAACAGGAAAACACGTACCGGAAATCATTTTGGCAGCTTGCGCGCTATCTGGAGTAAAAGAAGTTTACACAGTTGGAGGGGCACAAGCAATTGGTGCCATGGCTTTTGGCACAGAGAGTATTCGGTCCGTAGATAAAATTTTTGGTCCAGGTAATCTATTTGTGACCCTTGCAAAACGCCAAGTCTTTGGCACAGTGGGTATAGATGGTTTATTTGGTCCGACTGAAACAATGGTTATTGCAGATGACTCAGCAAAACCTGCATGGGTTGCTGCTGATTTACTTGCTCAGGCTGAACACGATGTTCTTGCATCGGCTATCCTGTTAACACCGTCACAAGCCCTGGCAGAATCAGTGCAAAAAGAAATAAGTTTTCAGACAGAATCCTTACCGAGAAAGAATATCATTGGGATATCGCTAGAAAACCGAAGTGGAGCAGTAATCGTCAATAACTTAGAAGAAGCTATCGACCTGTCCAATAATTATGGACCCGAGCATCTCTGCTTAGCTGTTTCTGACCCTTGGAGTCTGGTAAATAAAATATATAATGCAGGTGGCATCTTTCTAGGTGAGCATTCTTTCGAGGTATTGGGGGACTATATAGCAGGACCAAGTCACGTCATGCCAACAGGCGGTACAGCGCGTTTCAGTTCTCCTCTAAATGTATGGGATTTTGTACATATAATCAATTTGATTGCCTTAGATACCCAAACAGGAAGCCGTATCAGCGCTCATGCAGCTCAATTTGCTCGAGCAGAGAGTCTTGAGGCGCATGCCCGATCAGCAGATAAACGGCTTTGATATCTTGTCAAACGGAATGGCGCTTTACTAAAGTTAGTACATTCCCTCCACCCGGAATAAATGCATGATTCACTTCATCCATTAATCGATCCATTAAATAAATTCCGACGCCACGCGATTTCAATTCCTCCAAACAAACGCCAATTTGAGGTTTCTGAGCGTCTTTTGGGTCAAAAGCACAACCTGAGTCTTTAATGATTACTTTAATTCCATCAAGGACTGATTCACATGTACAGTTGATTTTATTATCTCCTTGACATCCATACGCGTGCTCGATAATATTTGTACATGCTTCATCAACAGCTAATTCTAAAGCATAAATATCAGCATCGTTCAATCCAGATGATTTAGCCGATTGAACGACGAACTGGCTTATTGCCTGGAGACTCTCTAAATTACCAGGAAATTCTATGCTCTTTTTTATCAAGTGATTAGAAACTTCCTACAGCATCAATGACATCATCAAACATCTTGAAGTAAGTATCCATGCCGACTAAATTTAAAGAAGAACGTATCTTTTCTTTTACATTAACCAGGACAACCTCACCTTTGTTGGATTTTTTGCATTCTTTTTGGGTCTCGATCAGAACCCACCAACCAGCACTGGACATAAAATCCACGTCTGTCATGTCAATGACAATGTTATACATATTTTCGGCTAACACCATTTTCAAAGCCGATTCTACACTGGGTGCTGTTGAACCGTCAACACGACCAACCAATGTAATAACATTACAACGTTTATGGGGGGTAATCGTATACTCCATTTTGTATATTTCTCCTATACAATATTTAAGAATCTGATTTTGTTGTAGTATTTAATAGAATCTGTCTTTCTGTTTCTCTCTTTTTATCTTTCTTTTCGCCCTTTTCTTCTTTCTCAATTTCTTGTGAACGCCATATCACGAGTAATGTAAGTAATTTCGAAGTACGACAGAGTACAGTGTTATGTACTGCTTGCATTTGGGCTAATGTCATGAGATATCCTTTATCTGAAACTGCGTTCATATCTCCTGTTTGACTTACAGCCGCCATCAAAGACTCAAGCAGTTTATTTGAGGCATTTTCCATCTCTTGAATATCTTTTATTAATTTACCCACTTCCTCGCGCACCGAGCGCATATCATTCACGTCAACCATAATGTTCTTCTATCCAAAACTGATGTCAACTGTTTTAATTAATTGCATATACCCTTCGAGTCGTTTATTGGCTTGAGTCTTATCATAACCCGTCGGTAAAGATTCAGCTTCTGCTTTCATTGGCGTTACCAAATTGGCACGAATGAAATCCTGCAATTTCTTTATATCATCACCACATGAGGCTGCCTTGAATATAATCACAACTGCCATGAGCAAAGTTATTTGGCGCAAGTTCTCCGTTTTACTCGGTTCATAGAATTTTCGGAGTGTATCTGAAAGTGGGCTTCCATCCGAAGCCTTACCAGAAGTGAGACATTTTTGTGACTCATCATATTTATCTAAATTAGCCAATACATTTCCGGAAATCACAGCAAGAATGATATTCATCTGTTTCTGCAATTGAGCTCGTCCGCCAAAACCGACTACCTTTTTAAGTTTTTGCGACATTAATGCCTGAAGATACATCCGAAAAAGCTTGGCATGACCAGGATCTGCCAAAATATTCTTAATGACTATATTCCAGCGAGTGAGTTTATCACGCGCAATTATAGACAGAGAATGGATCGGGGTTATTTCTTTAAATTCCGCAGTATACAGTTTCCACGCATCTGAATTCGTAATCATTCCTAACTTCAATTCCTCCGATTTTTTACCACTAGTAGCAATATAACCAAATAACAGAGCGAACCACCATTCCGGATCTTCATCTAAGTTATACGCTAAAATAGTCTCTTCCTGTTTCGTCATTACTGTGCCGGCAGATACGCTGCTTTCAATTTTCTCGAAGGCATCTAACGAAGAAATACCCGATGAAGGTATCTGACCTTGATTTGACGCAGGAGGAAGAGATGCTTCAGATATGGATAGTGTCGTTTCTATATCTACGATAGCCGTAGAGATGTGGGGGTGTGTGGATAGGACTGTTGGAGCGCCTTTAAGAACCGACCCTGATTCTGTTTGTCTGAGAACCTGTGGAATGGATAATGGCTGTGTTACTGTTTGAGGTAGAGATACAATCTTCCCATCAAGAACATTAACAGCATGAAGAGTAGCTTGAGGATCGTTTTGAGCGACTCCAAATACTAACTTAATCTTATTTCCTAACGAAATGACATCACCCTCCTTCAAAGGACTTGAAGTGGTTATTTTTCCATCATTTACAAAGGTACCATTCGTTGAGCTAAGATCAGAAAGGACATATTCGTTTCCGCGCAAGGTCAGCGAGGCATGCTGGCGAGATACTGTAGCATCTTGAATGATAATATCGCTTTTTTCATCCCGCCCAATTATCGTCTCGAACTTATGATAGAGATAATGTATCTTACCAAGATCGGGTCCAGCTTGTATCTTCAGTTGAAAACTTCGAGATGCCATATTGTCCTCCTATCCCAATTTCTATTCCACAGACAAATAGCAAAACTTTATCAGAAATTATACCATAGGTTTTATTCATAAAAAAAGACTAATACTCAACGCCTGTTTGAGCTAAAATACCTTGTTCTCGATAAGGATGCTTGATAATTTTCATTTCAGTCACCAAATCTGCATACTCTATCAATTCAAGAGGAGCATTTCTTCCAGTTATGACAAGGTGCAACATTAGAGGTTTTGATTTTCGCAACCAAGAAATACATTCATTCACTTCCAACCATTTGAAATTAAGAAGGTATGTAAATTCATCCAAAATTACCATATCATACGATCCTCCGGTAATGAAATTCTTGGCTCTTTCCCAACCTTCCAATGCCTTTGAAATTGCTATTTCATCTGATCCATTCTTAGAGATGAGACCACTTCCTAATGGAATGATCTCGAGTCCCATTTGTAAAGCCGCGTTTATTTCTCCGCAGTTAACTTTCTCGTCCTTAATAAATTGCAGCATGACTACACGCATTTTATTTCCCCATGCGCGCATCATCATACCAAGGGCAGCAGTGGTCTTTCCTTTACCATTTCCAGTATTTACAATAACGAGACCCTTTTCTTTAATCAATTGAGTCAATTTACTCCTTTTTGAAAAATGCTACCCCTAATATCCCTGGACCTCCATGGGTAATAATTGCCGGTGGCATATCCACTATGGGTACATCTTCTAAACCAAATTCATCCATTAATTCATTTGCCAATTTTTGAGCATTGTCGAATATCCCGGCATGTAAAACCTGTAAAAAACCATAATCTTTTCCTTGACCAGGAAATGCATCTCTCACTTTTTGTTTAATATGTTCTAAAGCGCGTTTATGGGTTCTCTCTCTTTGATATAAATCAGTAAATCCGTCTCGTAAAGTAAGGATCGGCTTAATTTGTAACAGGCTACCAACCAATCCAGAAGC
>JBAXBF010000004.1:0-29936 GCA_037142095.1 Chloroflexota bacterium | reverse complement strand
AATCCTTTACAAGATCTTTCTATAATCGAATAAACATCGTTGAAATCACTGAAACCGCCATAATACGGGTCGGGAACAGAAAGATCTGGACCTCCCTGCGGATCAAATTCTCGCAGTAAGTGAATTTTTTGCTTTTCAAATTCATTACACGCCATCCGATCTAAGTCCATTCGGTTGTTCTGGTCCATCGCCAATATCAAGTCATAATCGACCAGATCATAAGGGTAGATTTGGCGCCCCTTGCCGGAATAATCCAACCCATGTGCAGCAGCCACGGCAACCATACGCGCATCAGGTGGTTCACCGACATGCCAGGCCGCAACACCGGCTGAACTGATTTTATAATCATCAACAATACCCTGTTGACTTACCAAATGGCGAAATAAATGCTCTGCCAAAGGACTGCGTACAATATTACCCAAGCAAACAAAGAGTACTTTCTTCTTATATTTCAAGAATAACCTCCAAATTTCTGTTAAGTCTATTATAATTACTGACAGAATATTAATCTAGAGAATATCAATGCTAATCTGAACCGATATCAAAATCTTATCAAAGAAATTCTGAGAATATAGCAATGGTCAAATTACAAGTTAAGAATGAAAAGTTTTTGTGGATACTTTGCGTCAAAATGAGTATGCTGTGCATCCTTTTGGCATTTGTGATCGTAGTGCCATTTTTCACTGCCAATCAAAATGTTCTAGCACAAGGACCGACCCCTCAAGCAACGGCAACCATTCCTCCTACACCAACGTCTTTACCTGTAACAACATCCAATCCTGAGATGCAGGAAACTCAAATTCCTGTTACAAATGCTGAAGAAGAAAATAAATCACAAAACACAGAACTTATGCCGACACCAGAAAATGTCCAGCCATCACAAGGGACGCAGAGCAAACAATCTATCGTTAACTCGAATGTGAAAACATTGGACAAAATGGAAGCTTCAAGATTCTTCTCCGAGGGTCAAAATGTTACCATTACCAATGTTGGAGAAAATTTCTTTGATGTTCAAATTGATAGCGGCGAGAAATTACATATAGTGTCAATTATTAAACCGAAATTGATTGAGTATTATATTGATGAGTTCGGATTATCTGATGTCCGCCAGGTAAATGGGTTTATCGAGGGACAAAAGGGCAATTTAAAATCAGCAAAAACACCCGAAGACACGATGGGAGTGGGCAAAAATGCCATCGACGTGACACCGCAAGCGTCAGACGGCATTCCGGCAGAAAATGTGATTCCTCTTTTCACACTATCCACACCTAAGGTGATTGGACCAAACGACCATTTTATCACAGATGAATTTGATTATGATCCCAGCGTTAATACGCTCTCAAAGAATGAAAAGCATTGGTTTGAAATATTTAAAGGGTTAATGAACGGTACAATTTGGACAATTTTTGAGCAAAGTAACCGCTATTTCACAATGGTAGATCGAAGAGAGTGGAATCGCTTCACGCCTGGGCATATCTTCGGTATCTTGCGTTCTTTCGAATATATAATTCCTATCCCAGACCGGATTCTGTCTGTCAGAAAGCCAAAATATATTCCCGAAGAAGAAAAATATAAAAGTCGCTTTGTACTGCACGATTACAGTGTGCAAGGAAACACAATCCGTATTCTGATTCCCACATACGAAGAAATAACCAAATCCCCACGTCTTGAAAAAATTAATAATCCGTCACAAGATATTGGTTATAAAGAAATCAATACTGTTTTGATGGAAGACGAATTAGGAGATGGAGAAAAATTCACATGGAATAATCCCATCAAGGTTATCCTGAGCATAACAGGTAACGAATACACCATCTACCTTCCAACACAGGGTATTATTGACATCAATGGCAATCTCTATCAATTGCCTTCCAAGCTTATCGGAAATTAGCGCTTTGTAGAGAAAAACAAGGCAACAATTACACTGAAGAAGGCAATTAAAGCCAGTCCTACTTCTACAATCCGCCAAAGATTCCAAGATGGGGATACGGGTGGTAACGTCTTGGTCTCAATTGTCGGTTTTGGGGAGATCTCTTTCTTCTGAACACTTACAAAAAGAGTCGCGGTAGGTAGAGGTGCAGCGGTTTCTTTTGAAACAGTCGCAGCTTCCGTGGATGGCAACTGGGTTATTTCCAATTCAGCCGCAGCTTGCATGGGAGCAGCCTCCCCTGCAGATGCTGATGGAGGAGCAGCAGCAGCAACTTCAGGCATCTCAGTAGAAACGAATTTTTCTGCAGACTGTGGTTTATTCGGTTCAGCCATTGTAGCAACAGCTAATGTATCAAGTGCCTTTGCCTGCTCTTGTGGAAGAGCGGTAGCAGGTAACATGCTAGTAGGAGAAGAAACCTCTTCTAAAGCCATTTCTTGTTTTGGCAGTGGTGCAGCCGCAGGCAACAAAGGTGCTCCCAGCTTGCCAACGGTTAAGAAATCACCAATTAATATAAAGACAAGCAACAACGTCGATAGAACCGCGCTCATTTGCATTGTTCGAAAGGCAAACCCCCAGAAAGGGGATGTATGCTTACGGTGGATACCAACCATCTCTGGGGTCAAGGTAAAATTGCGTGGGGCGCGCATCGTCGGTGTATGGCTCAATATGGATTTGGTCATTTGAATTTGGCGCAGCGCCTCCCTCAGTGCAGCATCTGTTTTCAAACGCGACTCCAAACGGGAACTGTCTTTAGGTTTCAATTCACCATCAACATACACACAAAGTAATTCGAAATCATGGGATGATATCTGAGGCTTCATAGCATACCCTCACTCCCAAGACGAAAAATCGATGGCAAAAGTTCCGGCACAGCCTGCAAACAATCACGTACCGAAAGACGGGCACGCGCCAGACGGCTCTTGATCGTACCCATGGCACAACTGAGGGCAGTTGACGCTTCCTGATAATCCAAGCCCTGAATATCTACTAGAACAAGCACGGAGCGAAATTCCGGATTCAATCGATTCAAGCAATGCTGAATCGCATGTCCCAATTCAGTACGCTCTATTGTTTCCTCGGGTGTCTCGCCTGGATCCACCAACCAATGGGGCGACTCCATCTCCTGGTCATCATCCCCCACCGGTTCCAAGGATGTTATTGGTTGCCGTTGGTAACGCCGTAACTCGTCATAACAAACATTTGTTACGATCCGCAACAGCCAAGCACGAAATGAACCACCATGGTAAGTACGTAGATTTTTAAAAGCAAGAATGAAAGCATCTTGAGTCGCATCTGCCGCCGAATGAGAATCCCCTAACATACGATATGCCTGATGATATAAACGGTCCTGATAACTCAATACCAACCGGTTAAAGGCATCTAAATCGCCATTAAGGGCATCTTGAATTAAAGATTGCTCATCCATAGGATCCTTTTCATTTCTAAACTTATCATAATACTAACTTAAACACGCAAACGAGGCAAGAGGCAATTCTTAATAATATTCAAAAGAAACATAAAAGCTCTTCCATACGTCAATAAAATTTGGTATAATGTTCAAATGAAAACAATAACCTCATCGGGGATACTATATGTGATTATCATCGCCTTGCTGTTACCCGGCTGGGTTATTCCTTCTATTGACACAAATCAACTTCGTTTACAAAGATATTTCCCTGAAACAGGTCACACCGTTTCAGGAGAATTTTTAATTAAGTATGAGGAAGCAAAGGATCCCATCCGACTGTATGGTTATCCAATTACCGATGCTTACCAGGATAATTCTACTGGAAGAATTGTACAATATTTCCAGCGCGCCCGTTTAGAATTCTACCCCGAAGCGTCTGAGGAAGAACGAGTCGGGATTACCCCGTTGGGAGACTATTTATATCAGACTGGCGCCGGAAAAACCCAACCTATTCCAGCCGGTACATCAGCTTGTCAACTTTTTACCAAAACAAAACACCAGGTTTGCTATGAATTTCTAAATTTCTTCAATAAATTTGGCGGAATCAAGCAATTTGGTTACCCTATTTCAGACCTTGAGATTCAGAACGGACGAATCTACCAATACTTCCAATATGTTCGTATGGAATGGCGTCCAGAATTACCCAGCGGGATACGCGTTGCTTTAGCAGATTTAGGATCTGCCTATTTCGAAAAATCAGGGGAAGATATCTCTCATTTGGAACCATCAAAAAACAACTCATTTATCCCTGAACATGTCCTCAGTTTGCAAGTTCACGCTTTTGTAACGAAAGATAATTCTAAAAATAACGACAAACCGTTCAAGTACCGGACGCTGCATGTCCTTGTTCTGGATCAGAGACACAAACTTGTGCCTAGCGCAGTCATCGGGTTTGATATCCAGCAAGTCAACGGTAAATTAAAGCATTATTCAATGCCTCTCCCCACAAACGCCGAAGGTTTCACTTTTATGACATTCGATAGCGACCTTCTGCCGCCTAATGAATTAGTCGTAATCTCTGTGCAAGCAGACTATAACGGAATTTTAGGGAAAACCCAAACCGCATTCTGGAATTGGTATTAGAAATTTTCCATCATTCCCCAATTTACCCCATAGCGTGCTTCAGTAATCAATGGAACGCTTAAGGAATAAGCCTTCTCCATTGTTTTTTGCGCTAAATTCACTGTTTCTTTGAGTTCGTTTTGCGGACATTCCAACACTAATTCATCATGAACCTGCAATAGCATATGAGCAGATAAACCTGATTCTTTAATCGCCGAAGATAGATGGATCATAGCTATTTTAATGATATCAGCCGCAGTACCCTGCACCGGAGCATTAATCGCTTCACGTTCCTCGCGGTTTAATCCACTATGTTCGCTGATTTTCATAGATGGAAAATAGCGCCGCCTGCCAAGTAATGTCTCCACATAGCCCTGTTGTGCCGCCTGCCTACGCACTGTATCGAGATAATGCTTTACACCCGGAAATCGTTTAAAATAAGTTGAGACAAAATCTTCTGCTTCCGCTAATGTCAATTCACTTGACCGAGTCAATCCGAAAGCGCTCATACCATAGATCAAGCCAAAGTTAATTGACTTGGCATGCCGTCGCTGTTCTTTTGTAACCTGATCTAAGGGCACGTTGAAAATAGCTGCGGCAGTCGCAGTGTGGATATCCTGCCCAGAACGGAAGGCTTCCAGCATAGCTTCATCCTGCGCCATATGAGCAACGATGCGTAATTCAACTTGGGAATAATCCACCGAAATAAGCATCCAATCCGATCGGGCAATAAATGCCTTGCGTACCTGGCGTCCCAATTCGGTACGAATAGGGATATTTTGTAGATTCGGCTCTGAAGAGGCGATCCTGCCCGTTACTGCACCCGTTTGATTATAGGATGTATGCACACGCCCTGTCTGTGGGTTAATTTCGGCAGACAAGGTATCTGCATAGGTTGATTTCAATTTGGAAACCTCGCGGTATTCCAGAACAAGATCAACAACCGGGTGGCTTCCGCGCATCGCATCCAACACTTCTACCGATGTAGAAAAGGCACCGCTAGCAGTCCGTTTCGTCCGCCCGGGCAGCTTCAACTGCATTTTTTCAAATAAGGCTTGCGATAATTGCTGAGGTGAATTAAGATTGAAAGTCTCTCCCACCATCTCAAACACCTGCCCTTCGATTTCCCGCAAGCGCGCCTGTAACTCTAATGACATCTGGTTAAGAAATTGGGTGTCTAATGAAATTCCCGTCATTTCCATTTCAGCCAGAACTGGTATTAAGGGCATTTCCAATTCAGAAAACAATTTCCACAAATTAGAAGAAACCAGAATACCGGCCCCTTTTAATTCATCTTGAAGAACCGGCATCAGGCGAAGAACAGCATCCACATCTCCTACCGCATAAGGCGCAGCATCTGCAATCGGAACAACGTCCATGGTACGTTGATTTTTACCTTTTCCAATTAAGGTTTCTATTTCCGTCATTTGAAGGTCAAGCCTTACCCAGGCAAGCCTTTTTAAACCAAGATTACGAGAGTCAGGGTTTATAAGCCATTCTGCTATCATGGTATCGAACGATAGCGGTGTTACACAAATTCCATAACGCGCCAGCATCACATAATCATATTTTAGATTATGCCCTGCCTTGGGGATAGCCAGATCCATCAACGGGGCACGCAAGCCTGCCATAACTATCTCTATGGATAGATTCTGTTCACCACTAACCCCAGAATGGTGACCAACGGGGATATAATATCCTTTGCCCGGTTGGACCGCTAAGGAAATACCCACTAGATCAGCCCGCATTGGGTCGGTCGAAGTCGTCTCCGTATCAAAAGCAATCAGGGGAGCCGAGTTCAATTCAACGACCAGGGATTGTAATTTATCCGGTGTATCGACGATTACCACATCGAGATCACCGGCAGCAGGAAGGTGGGGCGGCATAGCCACTGGAATTACGGTCTCCGGTTTCTCTTCTGCAAAGAGCGCTAGTTGTTGTCCGGCGCCGCCTGGACGCCAAGCGCGGCTAGTCTCCTCAATCCCTTGGATGTTGTCAGCCCAGGTCTGAAAACGTTTAAGAAGGGTACGAAACTCTAATTCTCTAAAAACTTCTTCGACCTTCTTAGCATCAAAGTGATCCAATTTTGCCTGTTCCAGGTCTAATGGAATTATCAGATCGGTCACGATCGTCGCCAAATGACGGCTCATATGAGCCAGGTCGCTCCCTTCTTCCAGTTTTTTACGCACGCCAGGCGCAAGCTCAGCGACATGAGCATAGATATTATCTAAAGTATCATATGTTTTGAGGAGCGAAATAGCCGTTTTCTCACCCACTCCAGGCACACCGGGGATATTATCTGATTTGTCTCCGACCAGTGCCTTCATATCTACAACTTGATCAGGACGCACCCCCAAAAGAGTACCAACATCCTGCGCCAGAAAATCTCTTGAATCTGCCAACGTCTTGCCAGGTAAGTTTACGACGATCCGGTCAGAAACCAGTTGCAACAAGTCACGATCTCCTGTAAAAATCTTAATGCCCAATCCCTTGGCAGCTTGGCTGCATGCGACACTCCCTAAAACATCATCCGCCTCATAGTTTTCCCTTTCCAGGCGCGGAATATTAAAGGCATCAACGATCTGGCGGATACGCTCGATTTGCGGGCGCAGGTCATCTGGCATTTTGGCACGGGTAGCTTTATATTCACTATAGTACTCATGGCGGAAGGTGCGTCCTGTATCAAAGGCGACTGCCAGATAATCGATTGGCTCCTGTTCCAGGATGCGCAGCAAAACACTTGTGAACCCATATACGCCCGCCGTCGGTTCCCCTTTGCTGGTCGCCCATCTACTGGTAGACGGACTCGCTCCGGCAGAATAACCCGTTAAGGCAAAATAAGTTCGATAAGCAAGTGCATGACCATCAATCAAACATAATACTTCAGGCATAACCCATCCCCTTGAAGATGATTCTATCCAATTTTACATTCAAGACACAAGTCAAGTATAACATTTTTTAACTTTTTTCCATAATTTAATAATGGAAGTAAGTGATTGTTAGATAAATAATGTGAAAGAAGAACAAAAAGTCAGTTATAATATACACTAAATAAAGTCGTATTACTCCATATAGAAGTACAATGACATTTACGTCTTAAAGTGAATGTGGTAATAATATTTCTAACAACGACTACTTACATCTCTAATCTTAAAAAGGGAAATATCTCATGGATAAAAATGAAGCTAAATGTATCGTATGTGAAGGAACCAGCCAGGAAGTGCCGTTAATCGCACTGGAATACAAGGATCAACGATATTATATCTGTCCCCAACACTTTCCCATCCTCATCCATAAACCAGAGAGTCTGATAGGCAAATTACCCGGTGCAGAAAAACTGATTGCTCAAGAGCACTAATTATATGACCGGTCTAATTATATTGTTCTTGAAACGAACCTCAATATGAAACTATAATAATGGAATTGGTTCACCTATCATCTGAATTGAGACAGAAGATAGGATTAAAAAAATGCAGGCTATTCACCTGCATTTTCATATTTTAATAACTCCAAAGCTTATTCTTCTTTCCTGGCTTCCAATTCCTTCTGTCTGGCCGCGACCACTTCCTGAGCAACGTTGTTTGGAACAACCTCGTAATGGGATAATTCCATAGCGAATATGCCGCGGCCGCCTGTGATCGAACGCAACTCAGCAGTATATTTTTGCATTTCAGCCATTGGTACCTGAGCCGTAACAACAGAACGACCATGGTCAGTATCCATACCCTGAACTTTAGCCCGCTTGGTATTCAAGTCTCCCAGAACATCACCCATATTGGCTTCAGGAACAGTGATCCGGACATTCATGATGGGCTCCATCAAGACAGGTTTGGCTTCCTTGAAAGCCAACTTAAAGCATTCACGCGCTGCGATTTCAAACGCAACAGGTTTAGAATCGACTGGATGTTCTTTTCCATCCGTAACCGCCACCTTGATCTTGATAACGGGATATCCAGCAATCACGCCATTCTTCATCACGCTGCGAACACCTTTTTCAATAGCAGGCATATAACTCGAAGAAACCGCACCGCCAAACACCTCATTCACAAACTCAAAATCACCTTCCGGCAAAGGTTCAACGCGTAGATGTACTTCACCAAACTGCCCAGAACCGCCTGACTGTTTTTTGTGGCGATATTGAGCCTGTCCAATTTTGTTGATCGTCTCCAGATATGGAACTTTTGGTTCAATGGTCAGGAGGTTGGTTTGGAATTTCGTTTCAGCTTTCCGAATTGCCACGTCAATATGTTGATCTCCCATCCCCTTGAGGATCGTCTGATTTGTACTCTGCTCCTGATTCCAGGATAAAGTCATGTCTTCTTCACACAAGCGGGTCAGGGTAGGCGATAGTTTACCAGCATCAGCCTGAGTTTTTGGCGAAACAGCGACGCGATACAAAGCGTTTGGATAATCCGGAACAAATAACGAAATCGCGTGACTGCGATCACATAGTGTGTCTCCAGTTGCAGTAGCACTCAACTTTGGAACAGCAGCAATATCACCCGAATGTATATTCTTCATGGGAATTTGGTCTTTGCCGCGTATCAAACTGATCGTACCAAAACGCTCTTCTGTCTTTTTGGTTTGATTCCAAACTTTCGTGTCCGAGTTGACAACCCCAGAATAAATCCGGAAATAGGTGATCTTGCCAACAAATGGATCGGCAGTGGTCTTCCAAACATAAGCAGCCATAGGACCTGAATCAGTACAACGGAGTTCTTCTTCTCCATTAGATCCATCGGCTTTCGTGGGAGGTACATCCGCCGGAGAAGGAAAAAGACCCACTATACTATCTAAAAGCGGTGCCAGACCAATTTCAGCTCCACCGGCAGCCACAAAAACAGGTGCAAACGCTCCTGCCTGGACTGCCTTACGTAAGCCGCGGGTAATTTCCTCAGCACTTAATTCAGCACCTTCCAGATATTTCTCCAATAATGCGTCTTCACCTTCAGCAGCCGCCTCAATCAAAGCCATACGCGCTGTCTCAGCATCATCCACAAGACCGGCGGGGATTTCACTCGCCTGCTTGCCATCACCGCGATAAGCTTTCATTGTAAGTAAGTCGATGACCCCTTTAAAAGCCTGACCACCTTCTCCCAAAGGCAATTGAACATTGATCAAACGCATTTGTGAGGCTTCCGCAATGGTCTCAATTGTCTTGTAAAAATTGGCGTTTTCACGATCCATTTTATTAACGACAATAAAGCGCGGCAGGTTGAATTTTTCAGCATAATTTATAGCGACTTCTGTACCCACTTCTGCACCAGCCACTGCATCAACAAGGATCAGAACTCCGTCAGCTACACGCATCGCAGAAATCATTTCACCTACAAAATCCGTATAGCCCGGAGTATCCAGAATGTTGATCTTGCAATTTTTATACTCGATCGGAACAACCGCAGTAGAAAGAGAAATCCCGCGCCGGACTTCCTCTTCCTCAAAATCAGCAATTGTTGAGCCATCCTGAATTTTCCCCAAACGCGTGGTAACACTGGTAAAATGCGCAAAGGCTTCCACCAGTACTGTCTTACCAGAACTGCTATGAGACGCCAAGACGACGTTTCTGATATTTTCTGTCGTGTATTCTTTCATATCGTGTACAGGCAACCCTTCCTTAAAATTTTTTCCTCTCCAAACTGATCATACTGAAGCAGGCTTAATTTTACGTTAAGAATCCCCTCTTGTCAAAGAGAATATAGCTCGCTTCATAATTTAAAAATATTTTTTAGATTTTTGTCGATAAAACGGTCTTGATTGTCTCCAATAATTTTTCTGAGGAAATGGGTTTTGCCATACATGTATAGGCACCCAACTGGACTGAAAGTGCCATATCTCCTCTGCCAGCCTGCCCGGTGAACATAATCACCGGCATCTCGGGATTCATCTCTTTTAGGATCCTGAGTGCATCCATCCCATCCAAACGCGGCATACGGATATCCATCACTACCACTTCTAAATCAGGATCTTGGATTACTTTAAGGAGAGCATCCACACCATCAACTGCAGTTTCCACTCGGTGCCCTGTCTGCCGGACTTTATCAGCCAGATAATCCAGGATATCAAATTCATCGTCAACGATTAAGATATTTGCCATATCCTGCCTCCTGAATACAACAACCAACTTACAATACTAGTATAAATTATACCTTAAGCAATGTCTTTTCGTAATATCAATCTTTGGGGATTTATTTTCATTAATATAAATTCCTCATGATCCATCCCCTTTATGTTGGCGTACCAATTCGCGCCGCAATACCTTTCCAACAGTCGTTTTGGGAAGTTCACTTCGAAATTCGATTTCGGTAGGGACTTTATATTTTGCCATACGGTCTTTACACCATGTTACAATTTCCTCTATTGTCAGAGTTTCATTTTCTTCTGATACAATCCATGCTTTAACCGTCTCGCCACGATAAGGATCGGGCACCCCAGCTACACCTACCTCACGTACTTTTGGATGAGCGCTGATGACTTCTTCTACTTCACGCGGCCAGACCTGATAACCCCCGGGCTTTATCAGCTCTTTCTTACGATCCACAATGTAGAAGAAGCCATCTTCATCCATACGAGCAATATCACCGGTATAGAGCCAACCATCACGCAAAGCATTTGCCGTCTCAGTCGGCATATTGTGATACCCATGGAAAACCTGTGGCGCTTTGAGAAGCAATTCACCTATGCTGCCAACCGGCAAATCGGTTACGCCATCATCCAAATCAACGATACGGCATTCCACGTCTGGCAGAGGTAAACCAATCGATCCAACCCGGTGTTCTCCAAGTTCCGGATTACAATGGGTAGCCGTAGGAGTTTCGGAAAGACCATAACCTTCCATCAATCTGACCCCAGAATATTTCTCAAAATCCTCTTTCGTTTCACGCATCAACGGAGCCGAACCGCAGATACATGCCTTCAGCGTTCTTAAGTTCACCTTTCCTGAGCGAACATCAGGGTGATGGTTGATGGCATTGAATAATGTTGGAACTCCTGGGAACACCGTAGCACGATATTTTTGTAAGTTTTTAAGCAAATCCTTGATATCACGCGGATTCGGGACCATGACCATCACCGATGATGTACACAGCGCGAACATCATCCCAGCGATCAGTCCATATACATGAAACAAAGGTATAGCCATTAAAAATACCTCTTTCCCATTCTCAGCGTCCGCCATCCACGTTCGAAGCTGATAAGCATTCGCTACCATATTACGATGCAGACCAATCGCACCTTTGGGAACACCGGTCGTTCCACCGCTGTATTGTAAGATAGCGAAATCGTCGGGTGTTACAACCACGTTAGGGCGATCTTCAGGCTTATGGCGAGCGAATAAATCTTTCATCCATACATCCCCAGATGCCAATTCGACTCGATGACCACCCTTCTTTTCCACAAACAAGGTAAATAAGATTTTAACCGCCGGCGGTAAAGTCTCTTTAAGATTAGTTACAACGATAGTCCGAATATCTGTTTTAGATTGGATCTGTTTGACAAGCTTATAGAAATTACTGGATAAGATCATGACCTCGATGCCAGAGTCTTTAGCTTGATATTCTACCTCGCGCGCAGTGTAGAGTGAATTGAAACACACGACGACCGCCCCGATTTTGGAAGCCGCATAAAACGCCATTATAAATTGAGGGATATTCGGCATATATAGACCCACGCGGTCACCTTTTTTGACACCTAATTCTGCCAGTCCAGCAGCCAGGCAATCAGTAATCTGATCCATTTGCTTGTAGGTGATCAAAGCCCCTTTAAAAATGGTACAGGGCGCATCAGGCAACTGCTTGGCAACCGATTCCAATAATCCAAAAACTGTTAAATCGGGATAATCAATATGTGCTGGAACACCACGATCATACTTTTTCAGCCAGGGTTTTTCATCCATAACAACCTTCCTTTATAAAATAACGGACTTACGCACTTTATTTAGCACAGTAAAACATTTCAATATCCTATTTATTATTGTAGAAACAAAAAACGGATATGTCAATCAAATATGGCACCTGTGAACGAATATGTTTTATTTCCTGATATAATTAACCCATGCAGTTTACAACAGTTCTGTTTGATCTTGATGGTACATTATATACAAATACTACCGGATTGTGGCAGAAGATCAAAGAGCGGATCACATGTTATTTAACCGAACGGATGGGATTTACCTATGAGGAACAAGAGCATATACGCGACCATTATCTGAAGACCTATGGGACAACGCTGCGCGGTCTACAAGAAAATTACCATGTGGATACAGATGATTATCTGGCTTTTGTTCACGATGTACCCCTTGAAGAATTTATCACGCCGGATCCAGAATTGCGCTCTCTGCTGCGAAGGATAAAATGCCAAAAATGGATTTTTTCCAATGCTGACAACGACCATGTTATGCGAGTTTCTCAGGTATTAGGTATTCAAGATTGCTTTGATGGTATCATTGACATCCGTAAATTGGGTTTCGTATGCAAACCGGATATCCAGGCATATCATAAGGCACTCCAAATTCTTAATCAACCACTCCCAAGCAAATGCGTCTTCATTGATGATGCAGAACGTAATCTGGTACCGGCACGCGAGCTTGGCATGTATACAGTTCAGATAATAGAAAATGGAAACATTGGAGATGAAACCGCTCAAGCCAGGATCCATTCGATACATGAACTTCCGCAGATCCTACCAGAATTGTGGGATTGATAAATTGTTTATCTTCTTCTAATGTTTATGTGGTAACCTTAATGGGTAGTAGCAAAGCCACTGCCCTAATAAGGGATAGGTGGCATGAGGTAGGTTGATATGCGTAAAACTTTAGTCATTACTGTAAGTATCCTGGCAGCACTTGTTTTGCTCTCCAGTGGTTTTCTGGGAGGAGTAGTTACTGCTCAGTTAATACCAGATCGAGTCAGCACAGCGCTTGAATCAGTATTACCAGGAATTTCCCCCAGTGTCTCCATTGATGCCTCAACAATCACCAGTGGATATGCGGCTGAGCAGACTTCAACCGATTCAACAAAATTATTTAAACCATTTTGGCAGGCATGGAACATCGTCCATGAGCAATATATCGACCAACCGGTCAATGATATAACCATGATGCAAGGTGCAATCCAGGGAATGATGGCTTCCTTGGGAGATCAGCACACGTCCTATATGAATCCCGACCAGTATAAACAAATGAATATGTCCATGGAGGGTGAATATGAGGGCATCGGAGCATGGGTAGATACAACCACAGAATACTTGACCATTATCAGCCCAATGCCAAACTCGCCTGCTGAAAAAGCTGGATTATTACCTGGTGATAAGGTCATCAAAATTGATGACGAAGACATGACAGGTATAGACGGCAGTTTGGTTGTAAAGCACATCCTTGGTAAAGCAGGAACTACAGTTGCACTGACCATTGTCCGAGAAAAGGTCAAAGACCCGTTTAAGGTAATCATCACACGTGCGCGCGTCGTTGTTCCCAGCGTACAAGGCAAGATCTTAAAAGACAAGAATATCGCTTACATTCAGCTCTATACCTTTGGTGAAAACACTACCAAAGATTTACGTACGGAGATAAAGAAACTGATCGACCAAAAGCCAGATGGCATGATCTTAGATTTGCGCAACAATGGAGGCGGATTACTGACCACAGCCATCGAAGTCGGATCTGAGTTCATCCCAAAAGGTGTGGTACTATATGAAGATTATGGTAAAGGAAAACGCCAAACTTTCGAAGCTAAGAAAGGTGGATTAGCAGTCGATATACCGCTTGTTGTATTGATTAATGAAGGATCTGCATCTGCTTCCGAAATCGTAGCAGGTGCCATACAAGATCATAAACGCGGGCCGCTCGTTGGAATCACATCCTATGGTAAGGGATCCGTACAGAATTGGATACCCTTATTAGATAGTCAAGGAGCCGTACGTGTCACGATAGCTCGCTGGTTAACACCCGATGAACATCAGATCAATAAAAAGGGTTTAAAGCCGGATTATGAAGTTGAGCTAACAGCAGACGATTTCAAAGCAAAGAAGGATCCGCAGTTGGATAAAGCCGTGGAGATTCTTTTAGAGAAGAAAAAATAGCCGTTTTCATTTGACCAATTGGCATAGCATGGTGTATAATCGAACGGCATTTATTCTGGTTTTTAATAGCAGGGAGAAGTAAACAATGTCAACTAAACGAACCTATCAACCCAAGATTCGCCGCCGCTTGCGTGTGCATGGTTTTCGCGCTCGCATGGCGACCAAAGACGGACGCGAAGTACTCAGACGCCGTCGTCTCAAAGGACGTCATAACCTCACCGTTTCCATGAATAATCACGTGAAACGGATTGATTGGAGAGACTAACCCGCTCGGCAGATTTCAAGCGGGTGCGTGATAAGGGAAAATCCTATTCCCACCCGCTTGTTGTTTTGATCGTCTTGCCAAAGGACGCTGACAGCTCTTCGCGTTTTGGCATTTCAGCCGGATGGTCAGTGGGCAATGCAGTCAAACGAAACAGGGCAAAACGTTTGCTTCGCTCTGCACTCCTCACACTTCAGCACTCTAGTCTATTAATTCCTATCCTCAATGGATGGGATATTGTGTTTCTAGCACGCCGTCCGATTTTAAGTATGAAATGTCAGAAAGTTCAAGAAGCTATCTTGATTCTCTTTGCAAAGGCGCATTTACTCGATGTCGAACACGGCAATAACTGAACCTCAATTACGTGACTTACCGCTCACGATCTTTAACCTGCCGCGGTTCATTTTACTTGCCTTAATTCGATTTTATCAAATGACTTTCTCCAAAGCACTTCCTCTGAACACATGCCGTTTTTATCCAACCTGTTCACATTATGGGTATCAGGCAATTTATAAATATGGTGTATTCAAAGGGTCATTTTTAGCGGTTTGGCGTGTCATTCGTTGTAACCCTTTCAACTCAGGTGGTTACGATCCAGTTCCCTAGGTGTAAAACAATTGTCCCATGAAACGTAAATTTCTTATTATCATCACTATTTTTATCCTCGCCAGCCTCTTAAGCGGCTGCGGTGGCGCGCCTGCGGCGTCCTCCTGGCCTGGGATTGTGTATGATCCGCAATCCCAAACGATCTATACGGCTTTTCAATCCCACATATTTGCCATCCAGTCCAGCGGATCGATGAAATGGCGCTATCCTGAAAAAGCCGATACCAACCAGCAATTTTATAGCTCCCCTGTTCTGACAACGGACGGTCAACTGGTCGCCAGCAGCTATGAGAACAAAGTCTATAGTTTGAATCCTGCTAATGGTCAATTAAATAAAATCCTGCTTAATAAAGATAGAGGTCGTTTCATTGACTCACCTTTGGCGACCCAAGACAGCCTTTATGCCTCTTCATCCGATGAATTTTTATATGCGTTTGATCTTCAAGGGACGCTGCGCTGGACATTCCCGGATCAAACTAAAGACAAACAGGCGGATAGGGAAAAGCAGGCATTATGGGCGAAACCGGCTGAAAAGGACGGCACATTATATTTGCCCTCGATGAATCGTAAAATCTATGCATTGAGTGCCAAAGATGGGTCTGTTATTTGGAAACAGGACTTGCCCAGTGCAAGCGTCCATTCCCCGGTTCTCAGCGAAGATGGCGTTCTCTACGCCGGTACTCTTGCCAATGAGATTGTGGCTTTAGACACAAAATCAAATGGCAAACTTCTCTGGTCACTTGCCACGAAAGGTTGGGTCTGGTCAGCACCTGCAATTGTGGACAAGATCTTATACTTCGGCGATTTGACTGGTTCTTTTTATGCTGTTGACCGCACGAATGGAAACATCCTCCCCTGGGCAGATAAACCGGATGGGATTAATGTTGGCAGCCCCATCTCAGGTACACCTCTGGTGCTTAAGGATAAAATCTATTTCACCACCCAGGCTGGAAATCTTTATGTGCTGGATATGAAAGGAAATATCCTCAAGACCAGCGCCGTTGGTGGTAAGGTTTACGGCGGGGCTGTTGCGGCAGGAGACCAAATCCTGGTTGCCCCGGTCGGTATTGATAACATCCTGATCGCTTTCGACCTGGATGGCAATCAAAAGTGGTCTTTCGCACCGCCAAAGTAAATGCAATTATTTTACCTACAAGCAATATTTCGGATATTCAAAGAGAGTTAACTTATGGATTTATGGAACTTGATTATCGTCCAGCCAATGCTCAATATCTTGTTGGGCATCTATAGTATTGGGCTGCCTTTCGGATTGGCGATTATTATCTTTACGATCGTCGTACGTTTAATTACCCATCCGCTGACTGCACAGCAGCAAAAAAGCACCCAGGCAATGCAGGAACTGCAAAAATCGAAAGAATGGCAGGAAATGCAGAAAAAGTATAAAAACGAGCGTGAGAAACTATCACAGGAACAGATGCGATTATATAAAGAGATGGGCGTCAACCCATTTGGTTCTTGTCTGCCTACCTTGATCCAGTTTCCGATCATCATCGGTCTTTACCAAAGCATCATGCACGCTCTGGGGAACACGCCGATCCAACTCATGGATCTCTCAAAATTTATTTATCCCTTCTTCCCCAACGCTTTCAAACTCATCCCGATCAATCCCCAATTTCTGTGGATGAACCTTGGTGAACCAGAAAGAGTCTACATCGGCGGATTTGGTATCCCGATTTTGGCGATTCTGGTCATGATCACTACTTATATGCAATCTAAAGTAATGACAATGCCTACGGCAGACGCAAACGACCAGTCAGCACAAATGACAAAGATGATGAATCTTTATATGCCGTTGATGTTAGGCTTTTTTGCCTATTCTTTTGCCGCAGGATTAGCTGTCTATTTTGTTACCAGCAACCTGGTATCTGTTTTCCAATACACATTGTTGGGAAAAACAGATTGGCGTCGGTTGCTACCTGCTGGTATGCTACCTTCAAATAAAAAATAGATATTGAGAGTGGAGATAGTCTAATGATGGATGAGAATCAACATACTTTTATCGAAGTAATTGCACCGACCGTTGAGGAAGCCGTTACAAAAGGTCTTCTTGAGTTAGGTTTATCAAGGGACGCCGTAGATATTGATATTTTGGATAAAGGCAGACGCGGCATTTTAGGTATCATGGGTACACGCCAGGTGCGTGTACGCTTACTCATTAAACCGACGTCTCAAGCACAACCGATTTCAATTGAACCAGCGGTAGAAAGTAATAAACCGCAAATATCAGAAGTTATTTCACATCCCGAAGAAGATGAGGAATCGCTTTTAAGCATGGCACATGAAACAATCGCTACGATATTGAAAAATTTGAGTATCAGAGCGAATGTCGATGCCAGCTTTATAGATAAACCCGGAGAAACGAACCTGAATGAAGCCAATCCGGTTACCCGGCGAGTCTTGAATTTAAATATAACTGGACAGGACTTAAGTATCCTCATCGGACGGCAGGCTGAGACATTACAGGCTCTGCAATTCATCACCAGCTTGATCATAAATAAAAAAGCCGGGCGTGCGGTTCCATTAACCGTCGATGTAGAAGGCTACCGGGAACGCAGGAAAAACCAATTATCTCAGATCGCAGACCGGATGGCGGATCAAGCAGTGAGATCTGGGCGACGTCAAGTACTCGAACCCATGTCTGCAGAAGACCGGCGGTTGATCCATCTGGAACTACGGAACCATCCCAACGTGTTTACTGAAAGCGTCGGTGACGAACCACGCCGTAAAGTAACCATCGTGCCGAAATAAGCAAGGCATCAGGCTTTTATGGCAAACGCATCTCATCCGACCCAGCCGGTTGATTATTTAATAATCGGCCATTTTACCTGTGATGTAATACCTCAGGGTCTGGCACTTGGCGGTACGGCATCTTATGCCGCCGCAACCGCCCAAGCGCTCGGTATGAAGGTCGGAATCGTTACTTCTTGGGGAGAGGAAGTACCCCTCGGAAGACTGGATCCCTTACCCATTTGTAATTATAAAGTGGGCAACAGCACCACTTTCCATAATAAGGAAACTGCGGAGGGACGCAAACAAACGGTTTATCATGTGGCACCCCCTTTAACCTATGCCATGATCCCAGACATTTGGAAGAATACACCGATCATTCACCTGGGACCGATAGCGCAGGATGTTTCTCCAGAGATTGTTAAGTCAATTGACACCACACTTCTGGGAATCAGTGCCCAAGGATGGCTGCGTACCTGGGATGATCAAGGAAATGTGAAACCTGTTGAATGGGCACAATTCAAAGAATCTGATAATTATCGTGCGCTTAGCCAGATCAACAGCACGATCATCAGCATTGAGGATATAGGTAGGCAGGAAGAACGTGTGGATGACCTGGTGCAAGTCTGCGAAATATTGGTGGTTACTGAAGCAGAGAAAGGGTCGCGCTTATATTGGAATGGGAAAATGAGGCATTTTCCTGCCCCTAAGGTAGAAGTAGTGGATCCAGTCGGTGCTGGAGATGTTTACGCGACAGCGTTCTTCGTCCGGCTCTACCAAACACAGGATCCCAATGAAGCCGCACGATTTGCCACGCAACTTGCCGCTTTTTCAGTTACCCGGCGCGGACTGGATAGTGCACCTCCTCAGTCCGAAATTGATCTATGCTTGAAAGGAATTGCTTAAGCCGATGGGAAAAATCTATACAATCGCCAACCAGAAAGGCGGCGTAGGTAAAACCACGACTGCCATCAGTTTGGGAGCTTATCTCGCTCACCTCGGTAAACGTGTGCTGCTCGTTGATCTAGATCCCCAAGCGAATACAACATCCTGCTTGGGAGTGGACAAGTATACTATTAAAGGCGGCACTTATGAAACCATTATAAATGGTGTCCCAGCGTCTGACTATATCCTTTTCAACCCGGAATTCAAGATTTCCCTGCTACCAACCTCCCCCGGCTTGGCTGGTGCGGAAGTGGAATTAGTAGGCGAACCTCACCGAGAACAGCGGCTCGAGCAAGTTTTAATTCCTATTCGTGACCGTTATGATTATATCCTGATTGACTGTCCCCCTTCGCTTGGACTACTGACGATCAATGGTCTGGTCGCCGCTAAGGACGGTTTACTTATTCCAGTGCAATGTGAATATTTACCCTTAGAAGGATTAGGGCAATTAACGCATACAGTTGAGCTGGTACGCACAGCCTTGTTTCCGGAATTAACCATCCGCGGCGTCATCCTGACCATGTATAACAGCCGGACGCACCTTGCTACCGATGTCGTGGCAGAAGTGCGCCGTCATTTTCCTGGCAAGGTGTTCAACGCCATTATCCCACGCAGTATTCGCCTGGCAGAGGCACCTTCTTATGGGCAGCCCATCTCGAAATATGATCCCTCTTCCAGCGGGGCTAAGGCTTATGCAGAACTGGCACGCGAAATCATTGAAGGCGACGCGTAATTCGTGGATCGCATAGGAGGTTAATATGCCCCTCAAAAAAGGTGGACTGGGTAGAGGACTGGATGCATTAATCCCTAAAACACGTGAGAGCGTTTCCGGAGTATCAACAGGATCGGAAATGAGCGTTTCTTTATCAGGGGAGTCTCCATCGGTGAAGCAAATCCCAGTCGGACAGATTATTCCCAATCCGCGCCAGCCCAGATCCCATTTCGATGCAGATGAGATTAGCGAGCTTGCCAGTTCCATCAAAGAACATGGTATCATTCAACCCCTCCTGGTCAAAAGCGGGACACGTGAAAACGAATATATTCTCATCGCCGGTGAGCGCAGATTACAAGCCGCACGCCAGGCTGATTTAGAAACAGTACCTGCCATCCTGCGTGAAGCCAGCGATCAGGAATTAATCGAATTAGCTTTGATTGAAAACGTACAACGCGCTGATCTAAGCCCGCTTGAAACCGCCGAAGCTTACCACCAGTTAGTAGATGAATTTCAGCTTTCCCATGAAGAGGTAGCAACCCGGGTCGGTAAAAGCCGGGTTTCGATAACCAATACCCTGCGGCTGCGTAAACTTGTCTCTTTTGTGCAAGAAGCCCTGGCTGATGGACGTATCTCCGAAGGACATGCCCGCGCCCTTCTTGCCTTACCGACGAGCCAGGCGCAAACAGCCGCCCTTCACACCATTCTCACTAAAGAACTGAATGTGCGTCAAACAGAGGATTTGGTTCGCAAACTCTGCGGGCAAAAACCGGATCCAGAGCCAAAACCCAAACAAGAAACCCCTGAAATCCTTGATTTACAAGAGCAGTTACGCTCCCGGTTTAAAACCAAGGTCGATATCAACCAGGGTAAAAAAGGTGGGATGATCACAATTCACTATTATTCCGGCGAAGAACTTGATTATATCCTGGAAATTATTTCGGGAAAATAGATTAATGAGACATCATCATATCATTTATTAAATTATAGGAGAAATTATATGAGCACAGTCCATGTTAAATGGATCGAATCGAAACTCATGGTAGGCGTAGATTCGAACGGACATGCCATTGCTATCTGTAATTCGCAGGACAGGGAACCTGCCTGGATTGGTATAAAACCAGCCGAGATGTTACTATTGTCTGCTGCGTCTTGTTCCCTGTACGATGTGGTTGAGATTCTAGAGAAGCAGCACGAACCTTTAATTGGCGTTGAAGTTGCTTGCAGCGGTGAAAAAGAGGCAGAACCGATTTATCGTTTTAAAAGCATCCATTTGCATTATATCGCCAAGGGCCATATCAGTGAAGATAGGTTAGCGCGCGCAATCCAATTATCGGTGGATAAATATTGCACCGTGATCAATACGATCAAAGGCTGCGCCAAGGTTACTTTTGATTACGAAATCGTGAATCCATAGACTATTCGTTATTATTGGGGATGATCAGCCTTCGTCATCAAACTCTTCTAAAGCCGGCAATTCTCCAAAAACTTGCCTGTACAGCGCTTTTAAGTTGCGCTGGTGCAGTTCTTCTGCCATACCACCGATGAGAACCCGACTCTTGCCGCTATCCTCTACAGTAATTCCCGTTAGATAATCACCTGGATAATTTTTCTTATGCGCTTTTTCAACAACATGGCGGATGGCTGCCAGATAACTCAAATTTTCACGGATAGCCCCATCAATTTCTCCACGGAGAATAATATCGCCGTGTCCTTGAATGATATTTTCCAAGCCAAATTTCGCAATTTCTTTTAAGGTGTGAACTTGAGCTTCTAAATTACCATCGACAATAAAAGGCAGTTCCATGAAAGCATCCCCGGCAAATAAGACCCGATCTTCTTCGATAAAAACACCTATGCCATCGGCTGTATGACCTGGTAAAGGCATAAGATTGAGGCTCTTCTTGCCAACTTGTAGTATCAAACTACCTGATTCAAAAGTTACTTGAGGTAAAATAATTTGTATCTTTTTATACGAGGCATTGATTTTTCGGGAAGATTCCAGGGAAGGTTTTCCCCGCTGTTCCAGAAAATCCCTGGCGAGCTTATGCCCAATGACCGTTGCTTCGGGAAAAAAACAATTTCCCCAAGCGTGATCAGCGTGGTAGTGCGTATTGACGATATAGCGAACACGTACGCCTAAATCGTGCTCGACGAATTGTCGGACGGCGAAGATTTCTTCCGGGGTTGCTAATGTATCAATTAATACAGCCCATTGAGGACCGACAATGACGCCAGCGGTTACTACTGCGTATGTTTCACTCTGAAAATAATAAACATTATCTGCGACTTTTTCTCTTTGTACGGATTGCATCATAATATGAAGGATAGCACAACCCCAGCATTTGAGTCAAGAACCATTTCCTCATTCATACCCCAAAACGAGGAAATCCAACCATTCTTAGTCGTTGGTTTAGGTAATCCTGGGCGTGAATACCAGGAAAATCGGCATAATACCGGTTTTATGCTTGCCATGGTTCTGGCAGAACAATTGAAACTTAACTTCAGTCGGGTCGAGATGAAAGCCATCGTTGCCAAAGGAAAATACGAAGGCAGACAGATCATTTTAGCAAAACCCCAAACCTTTATGAATCTCTCAGGGCAATCGGTTGCACCCCTGGCACGTTATTATAAAATTCCGCTTGCCAACACATTGGTTATTTATGATGATGTTGATCTACCGTTTGGCGTCATCCGTCTACGGCCCGGCGGCGGTGCAGGTGGACATAACGGTATAAAATCCATTATTCAATCCATGGGAACCCAAGATTTTCCACGCCTGCGAATCGGCATCGACCGACCCCCTGGCAGGATGGAGGCAGCGGATTATGTATTACAAGATTTTTCCAGTTTCGAGAAAAAAGCTTTGAGCCAGATTCTTGGACGCGGAGCAGAAGCAGCTTTAACGATTATCTCCAATGGAATAGATGCGGCGATGAATATCTATAATGGCAATACAAAAGATGAAGATTAGAGAACTTGAGCCGAGTCAAACTGACCTGGGTTCTGCGATAACAATGCGATTCCGCCCTTCCCTTTTTGCGCGGTAAAGTGCCGCATCCGCGGCTTGTATAACCAAATCAGCGCGCTCACCATTCTGCGGAAAAGTTGCCACACCGGCAGATACTGAGATAGAAAGTATTTCTTGTTGGTATTCCACGCGTAGTTCAGATATCCCTCGCCGTAATTCTTCGGCGCGGTTAAAGCTGCCTTCAATCGATGACTCGGGTAAAACTAGAATAAATTCCTCTCCCCCATAGCGACAGACAATATCCGAAGATCGGACATGTGACTTTAGAAATTTACTTAAACTGCGCAAGGCTTCATCGCCAGCATCGTGTCCATAGGTATCATTAAAATGCTTGAAATGATCAATATCCATCATGACCAATCCAATCTTCCGTTGATGGCGGATCGCAAGCTTTACTTCGCGGTCCAATGCATCATCAAGGTAACGACGGTTATACAAACCCGTAAGCGGATCCTGGATAGATTGAATTTTCAATTTTTGGCGCAACGTCAGATTAGCCAAAGACAGGGAAAGCCGTTCGGTAAAGGATAACATGCGCTGTTCCCACTCATCGGGTATTGGGTCAGGAGGGTTATATAAACGCAGTATGCCAATCACATCGCGCTGCGTTTTGAGGGGAACCCAAACATTTGGATATTGAGGATCATGATTAACCCCAGATCTATTCGGATGCTCCAAATAGAGGTGCCGTCCTTCCCAATTATTTATCAAATGAATATCGGTTGATGTAGAAGTAAGCTTAGGGATCGGATCACCCCAGCTTGAGACGGACTCTAAGAGAGTCCGTTCTTCATTAAGCATCAATAATTGTCCCTGATATCCAGGAAATAACTCCTGAGTAAAAAACGAAGCGATAGCATAGGCATCTTGAAATGAATCACATATTTGCAAATCATCATTCATCTGACTTAGCAAAGTGGAAACAAGATTACGCTGTTTAAGTAATTCAATTGACTTGGTGAGGTTTTCGTTAACACCCTGGAGTGTTTTATATAAATGCATATTCTCCAAAGATTGGCCTGCGATCGTTGCCAGACTCTCTACCATCGATATTTCTTCTGGACTATAGATATGTTTTTCCGATGTGCATAAACTGATCACACCATAGACATCCCCATTAACCAACACAGGAACCGCCATTACAGAAGAAATCCGTTCCCAACCTATTTTAACGGCAATCAATTTCTCTTGTTCCCCCATCTCACCCATATTAGCGAAATAAGAAGTGCGGCGGTTTAACACAAACTCTGCCATGGGACTATCTTTGACTGGAAAGACCACTCCCATTGCTGAAGAGCGACTTTCGGAACAATATTCAGTAATTATTTGAAGAAAAGCCTTATCATCCAAGAGGATCGCAAAAAATACTCGGTTGATATTTAATGTCAACGACAATTCTTTACATACAACACTTAATATGGTGTCCTGATCCAAGGAAGAGGAAACAGCATCCAGAATCCGGGTCAGAGAGAGAACCCTATAGATCGTACGCTGAAGCTCTTTTTCAGACAGGATATCACCGGTCACATCCCGGGAGATAACAGCCACGTGCGTAACTTCTTTACCATTTTCGAAATATGGATAATAACTCACATCAAAGTAGCGCTCTTCATCATTTCCAAAAGAAAACCTGTCTTCATAGCGAATTTCTTCACCCAGAAAACATAGATCAAGGCGTTGTTTTATCGAGCTTTGGAAGACATCTTCACCCCATACCTCGAGAACACTTTTACCCAAGATTTCGCTGCGGGTTTTCCCTTGTGAGCGACAATAGGCGTCATTAACTGCCTCATAAACATAATTCCGATCTATCAGGCTCATATACTCTTTAGAACTATTGACAATGAAGTCGTATTTTGGGTTACCTTGTTCGGACATTGTTGAATCCCCAGGGTATGCTTCTAAAATTTGTTCTTGACTTATTACTTACCATAATCCCTTGCGCTTTTAATACTTCCCACAAGAAAAACTAAATTATACACTATATTGCTAAATCGTACCCATTTTGACGAATTGGTGAATCCTCTCGTTACAAAATTCGGACGATCGATATTACCATTCGTCGTATCGTAGACATTAAGCTCATAAAAATGATATAATCTGATTATAAGAGATCGAATAAACTAAAATAACCCCCATTAACAAAGGTTACCCATTACAACTCCTATGAATAATAAATACCAATCATCCTTTGCCATATCCCAATCTCATTTAGATTCCATCAACGAAGTCTTACTCCAAGCAGATAATCGTGCCATCACCGAGCTGCTTGATATTGTGGCAAAATATGGCACCCCCGAGGAAATCAACCGCAAAGCGGAGCAAGCACACCAGATGGAGTCGCTGCTCAAGCGCGTTGCTGAGAAAAATAGCGCGTATCTGAAAGATATTACCTGGCTCCAATCCCAAAAGGATCAAGGAACCTTCATCAAGAAGGATGACTTCAGGCGTGCTGTACTGGGAATCAAGGCTGAATTACCCCAATTCGATGAGGATAAAGCGGTTACTTTAGAAGTCAGCGCGTGCCAGTATTTTCCATGGG
Source organism: Chloroflexota bacterium (assembly GCA_037142095.1). Classification (GTDB taxonomy): domain Bacteria; phylum Chloroflexota; class Anaerolineae; order Anaerolineales; family DRKV01; genus JBAXBF01. The sequence continues at coordinate 4,557 of JBAXBF010000004.1, read as the reverse complement.
TGATTTCAGCCTCTGAACAAGCGATAACGCAAAGGAGTCTGATGCCCGGGCGCTTTATCCAGGTGCGCAAGATGAAGGAGCAAGAGGCGGATGGCGATTTACCAGCCATGGCTGCCGCAATGCAGGTGATAGGCGCAAGTTATGTGGTTTCTCTCGATACAAAAGGCACGGACGGCTCCAATATACACCTGGGAGGAGCAGAGACGATTGCGGGCTATTTTGGTGGAATTGGACAACCCAATGAACACGCCTTACAGTGGGTTGACGAATTTCTCTATTATTATACAGAATACGGCATCCAGCAGGTATTGAATATCAACCCCGGCACAGTCTTCTTAGGTTTTCTTTTATACCAACTGGGCATCGATATTCAATTCAAGATATCGGTGTTCATGGGCAATGATAATCCCTATTCGGCATTGTGGACATTCATCATGGCGAAATTATTCAGCCGTCCTGACGGCACATCCCCCCTGGTCGGTTTTAACTGGAGCAATTCCACCAATAATCAAACCATGGAAATCAGTGCACAGAACCGGCAAGCCTTGGGATTTGAGAAAACCATGCGTTTTGAACATCACATCACGAACACATGGAAGCACATCGTCCGCCAGCCATACAACCGCCGGGATGACTTGCTTCATCTGGCTGAACACGTTGCCAACATCTCCGCCAAACATGAAGGCGGTGATCCAGAAGTGGAACAGACCCGTTCCCACCCTTCGGATGTGCTGGACTACTTCCGCGATAAAGAAGAAATCATCGCTTCGGGAGATTGGGATCATTTAAGCCAAAATTTCTTAGACAAAATGGATGCCGTGAATAAAACCGCCCGGGCATTGACGGCGCAAGGGCTCTTTTTCCTGGCTGCCAGCCATTTGCATTAGAGATTTAGCCCACCTCCCATGAAAACGCGTAAGATTTCTTCCTTCCCCGAATATGTATATACCGATCATTATTCGGCTTTTGGAAAGATCGCTTTCTCCACACTACACCGCGTCATCAAAGTTACGCGCAGCCGGGTGTATATCGAAGACACAGCAGATTCCCCGATGGGATGGCGCCGCTTCGGGATCGATATTCTCTTCAGCTTAAATCGCACGGAGTTGGAGAAAGACGGTCGAGCCTGGAGTCATTCTCAAAAACGCTATTATTATGTTATGCCCTCTCAAGAAACATGGGTGGACGAAGGAGATGAAGATGAGGATTTACCCGTTATCATAAAGAACCTGGGGCTTTCTGTTCCTTTCAGCATTAATGATGTGAAAAACGCCTACCGCCAGAAAGTCAAGTCGGTTCATCCCGATAAAGGCGGCAGCATCGAAGCCTTTATCGCCCTGCAAGAGAGCTATGAAAAAGCACTGGCTTTTTTTGATTTAGAATCCCAGTAAGGTTTGTAAAATTTTTCCCTTCCATATTCTATTCCAATCCATTAAGGAGGTCTATGCCAACCGCCCGCAGGGTGCCACGCCGGGTGCCTTGCCCAATTACCAGACTTTCGGCAGATGGAAAGGTTCCGGAGCGACCGGAAAGAACGGCGGTGGGCATTATTACCTGGCGCTTCATATGTACGAGAAGATCTATACGAGCGTGGAATAATTGACATCTCGCTCAAAAAAGGCTATGATATAGGTAACGATTAATAACGATGACAGGCATCCTCTCAATCCCAATTCCGCTGTGCTTTGCGCACGGAGATGGAATTATTGGGGTTGCCTATTATCGGTTTCTATATGGTAAATAAATTCGAGGTGATCTGATATGATAGAAAAACTGGGCAGGTTGGTTGGATGGGGATCGGTCATTTTTACCAGCGGAATCATGATTGGAATCATCCTGGCGTTATTCCCAGCCTCCAAACTGGTATCGGCACAGGTGACGTGTTATTCTTTAACACTGGCTGGCATTCCAGCAGAAGGTGGCATACCGACCGCTTCTCCGACGAACTCAGAAGGATGTAACCCAAAAGAGTACGTAAGCGGGGCGACGATCACACTCGATCCAGGCACCAACGCCGGTTTTGTCTTTGACTCATGGACAGGTGCAAGCATCACCGTTAACACCCTGACAATGCCAGGCGCAATAACAAGTGTTACAGCTAATTACGAAGTTACGGGATGCTATACGTTATCCTTAATCCACACAGGTAATGGAAGCAACCCGACTGCCAGTCCGATAAAATCAGATGGTTGTAACTCAGGCAGATACACCGCGGGCGAAGTAATTACCCTCACTCCTCTTCCCGGTACGGACTATCATCTCAGTTCATGGAGCGGAGGAACGGTGGATGCTAGCCATCGTTATACAATGATTGCTTCTGATGACGCAATTTTCGCGATTTATAATCCTGACACAATGTGTCATAGCCTGACCTTGGCAGGAAACCCACCGGCAGGTGGTACGCCGATTGTAGCAGCTAGCACACACGGCTGTATAAGTAAGTATGAAGAAGGAGAAACTGTAACTCTAACAAGAGGAACAAACTCTGGTTATACTTTCGCAACCTGGTCTAGCACACCAACGGTTACCTTCACTTCAGATACATTTCCGATGCCTATTAGTGATATAACGGTAACAGCTAACTACCTACAATGTTATACATTATCGTTAGCACATACAGGTACTGGAAGCAATCCAACTGCCAATCCGTCTAACTCAACCGGTTGTGCTTCCGGTAAATACATTACTGGAGAAGTAATCACATTATCACCTATTCCAGGAACCAATTACCATCTCAGCACATGGAGTGGAGCAACGGTTGACACAAGTTATCGTTATACGATGGCTGCCACGGATAGTGTAATTATCGCAAACTATAATCCTGACACTACATGCCATACTTTAACTTTGGCAGGAAACCCACCGACAGGCGGCACACCCACTAAAGCAGCCAGCACGCGGGGCTGTGGAAGTCAGTATGAAGAAGGAGAAACTGTTACGCTAACAAGAGGAACAAATACAGGTTTTACGTATTCATCTTGGTCTAGCACGCCAACAGTCACCTTCACATCTGATACATTTCCAATGCCGACAGCCGATATAACCGTAACAGCCAACTATTCAGAGAAGGCAGGATGCCATACTCTATTCCTGGAACATACAGGCACTGGAAGCAATCCCACAGCCAGTCCGACTAACTCGACTGGCTGTATTCCAGGTAGATATATCGCTGCTGAGGCGATTACCATTGCACCCATTCCTGGTACGAATTACCACCTCAGCACATGGAGTGGAGCAACAGTTAGTGCAAGTTACCATTATACGATGGGAGTAACAGATATTACGATTACCGCCAACTATAATCCTGACACAAAATGCCATACTATGACTTTAGCAGGAAATCCATCTGCCGGTGGAACCCCTACAGCAGCAGCAAGCTTATATGGCTGTGGAAACAAGTATGAAGAAGGTGAGACTGTAACTCTAACCAAAGGAATAAATTCTGGTTATGTTTTCTTAACTTGGTCAAGTACGCCATCAGTCACTTTCACTTCAGATACTTTTCCGATGCCGACTTCCGATATTACGGTAACTGCAAATTATGAAAGAACAGGATGCCATACACTATCCCTGGAACATGCAGGCACTGGAAGCAATCCCACAGCCAGTCCGACTAACTCGACTGGCTGTAATCAAGGTAGGTATCTAGCTGGCGCGGTGATTACGCTTTCCTCTATCCCAGATTCTGGCTACCATCTTAGAACATGGAGCGGTGGTACAGTTACAAGTAACCAATATATAATGGTTTCCTCTGATACCATAATCACTGCGGACTATGTTTCTGATACAAAATGCCATACTATGACTTTAGCAGGAAATCCATCTGCCGGTGGAACCCCTACAGCAGCAGCAAGCTTATATGGCTGTGGAAACAAGTATGAAGAAGGTGAGACTGTAACTCTAACCAAAGGAATAAATTCTGGTTATGTTTTCTTAACTTGGTCAAGTACGCCATCAGTCACTTTCACTTCAGATACTTTTCCGATGCCGATTTCCGATATTACGGTAACTGCAAATTATGATGTACAAAACTTTTGTAATACTCAAATGCAAATCGATCCAACCGAATGTGAAGGATTAAGAACCTTATATAACAACACCGGGGGAAATACAACATGGACGAATAAGACTTATTGGCTGGTAACCTACACACCCTGCTCCTGGTACGGAGTTTCTTGTGGCAGCGGGCATGTAACCGGTTTGTCTTTAGGTAATAATAAACTAGCAAATAACCTACCGGATATTTTTGGTAGCCTACCCCATCTAAGTTGGATATTACTCAATAATAATAATTTGACGGGATCCATCCCAACCAGTATTGGCAGTCTGACTTCTCTTGGGAGGCTTTACCTGCAATACAATACCTTGAGCGGCGCACTTCCAGATTTTTTTTCTAGTCTAACCAGTCTCACTGACTTAAGAATTAACAATAATCCCAGCCTGAGTGGGAGTTTGCCATCCAGCCTGAAAAACCGTAAAAACATGCAAACACTCTATTTTGGCACTACTGGACTATGCGAACCATCCGATATACTATTCCAGGGCTGGCTGATGCAG
>JBAXBF010000003.1:0-31631 GCA_037142095.1 Chloroflexota bacterium | reverse complement strand
TCAGATCCTCCATTTTGGGGTCGGTATCCGAATATAAGGAACTCATAGCTTTATTATAGCTGTCCATTTGCAATATCGCAAATTGTCCTAAAAGTTAAAGGCAGTCTATGCTTCGAGTGTGCCTGCCATTGCAATCCCCATCCGATCTGGCTGCAGGAAGTGCGGTACGGCTGCCAGGATCTTCTCGGGGGTAACTGCTTGCAGAATGTCCGTATAGCGTAGATAGAAATCCAGCCCCAACTGGTAGCGTTCCATATTGAGGATGGCGGAAGCCATACCTTCATTGGTCTCCATCGAAAGCGGTAAAACGCCTGTAAAGTAGCTTACCGTATCTTCCAGTTCTTCATCGCTCACCGCTTCGGTTGTAAAACGCACCACTTCGTTTTGGATAAGTTCAATGACACGCTCCACGTTCTCCGGCGCAACACCGGCGCCGATGTACCATGGACCGGGTCCAACGCCGCCACTCAGACTGCTGAACGCGTAATAAGCCAACCCCTCTTGTTCGCGCACAATTTCTCCGATGCGCCCGGACATACCAAACTGTCCCAGAATATGATTGCCTAACGAAACCGCCAGATAATCGGGATGGCGGCGCTCGGGACCCGCTGCACCCATCAACAGGTCCACCTGGCTCTTGCCGGGGATGGATACCCGTTGGGTTGTCGTTTGGGTCAACGGCTTAAAGGATAGTAGTGATATGGGAAGCGGCTGTTCAGGATTCTGCCATCCTCCTAATTCACTCTGCACCATCTCCACCATCCTGTCCGGTTGCAATGCTCCGACGACAGAGATGACCATGCCGCGCGGTCCGTAATGGATGCGCTGAAAGGCTGCCAGGTCATTGCGTGTGATGGCATTCACGGTTTCCGGGTAACCATCGGCAGGACGGCTGTAGGGGTGGTCAGCATAAACAATTTTATCGAAAGCCATGGCTGCCAGGCTGCCGGTATCCTGGGCGCGGATTGCCAGATGGGTGAGAAGTTGCCCGCGTTTGCGCTCTACCTGCTCGACAGGAAAGATCGGAAAACGAAGCGCATCCGCCAGGATATTCAAGAGCACCCCTAAATCTTCGGCAAGCGCTTTGCCTCCGAAGGCGGTGGTGTGCGTGCTGCTGCCGAAAGCGAAGGATGCCCCGACCGATTCAAGTTCATCATAAATCTGTTGAAAATTTCGCTGCTGCGTACCGCGCATCAACATAGAGGCGGTGAAATCCGCCAGACCAAGTTTTTCATCCGGTTCAGAGAGGGCTCCGGCTTGTAGATAGCCGTTGACATTCACCGATTGACAGTTTGGATTTTCATGCGCCAGCACGATGATACCGTTCGGTAGTTCTGCACGCAGGATATTTTCGGGAGAAGGTAACATAGCAAATTGCCTTATTCTGGGAGATAGATACCCAGCGTGCGGTTGCCCGGCGTCAGGTAAGTCTGCGCTACACGCTGTACATCCGCGGGTGTAACGGCTTCAAGCTTATCCAGATAATGGATAAACCAATCGTAATTGTCAAACATCTCGGCAAAACCCAGCCAAAACGCCTGGTTCGTAATTGTCTCACTGCCATAGGCGAAGAGGGCTTTGGATTGTTTGAGGGCACGCGCCAGCTCATCCGGTTTAGGAGGAGAATCTTGTAAACGTTTCAACTCGTCATCCAATACGGCGATGGCTTCATCGGCTTTATGATCAGGATGAAGGGTGAAGGCGATCCCGTACAAGTATGGGTCGATGGTTGCCAGCAAAGTGCCGTAGGTGTTAATCGCAATCTCTTTCTCCACCAGAGCACGGTAGAGGCGGGAGGTCTTATTAGATACGCCGCCACCGCCGAACATGTTCAGGCTGGATGGACCGCTCAGCAGGCTGTCCAATGCCATCAACGCCAGGAAGTCCGGGTGGGATGCTGCGGGGACATGATAGGCTGTCTGGATATAGGTGGTTTCACCCGGTCCTGTGAGGTGGATACGCCGTTCACCGCATTGGGGTGGTTCAGGGCGCACCAGACGCGAGGGTTCCTCCCCCGCTGGAATGTCGGCATACAACGCTTGCAGACGCGCCAACACCGTTTCACTGTCGAAATCACCGGCAATGGAGATGATGGCGTTTTGGGGGGTGTAATATGAACGATAATGCCTGTACAGGTCATCGCGTTGGATGGTGAGGATATCCGCCATGTCGCCGATGATCTCATGGTGATAGGGATGGACGCGAAAGGCGGCGGCTCCCAATTCTTCCGCCAGGCGGAAGGTCGGTTCGTTTTCTTCGCCTTCCCGTTCGGAGATGACCACCGTTCGTTCGGCTTCCACCTCTTCGGGGTCGTAAAGCGCATTGAGCATCCGGTCTGCTTCCAGATACAATGCCAGGTCGATCTGATCGGCAGGCATGACCTCATAGTAAGTCGTCCAATCCTGGAAGGTGAGCGCATTCCACAAGCCGCCGGCGCGAGCGATGATCGTGTCGAGTGTACCGGCAGGAAATTGGGGAGTGCCCTTAAATTGCATGTGTTCCACCCAGTGCGAGATACCGGTATGACCGGTCGGCTCATCTCGCGAACCAACCCGGTACCACACCCAATGGCTGATCATGGGAATGGTGTGAATCTCTTTAAGACGGATTTGTAATCCATTGGGAAGCATCGTGTCGAATACAGCATTGTTATCCATATTTTTAAATTTCGTCCATATTTAATTGCTGATTTGCTACCCGAGCCAGGGCTTCTTCGGCACTGAGATTCTCGATAGAGAGGCGCAAATAAGTATATTTGAATAAATCACGCAGGATGGCGGTTATCGGGGCAGCCAGAATCATCCCCGCGATTCCGCCCATCTCTGCTCCAATCAGCAAGACCATCATGACCAAGGCTGGATGCAGAGAAAGGCTGGTGCCCATGACGCGCGGCTTGAGGAAGATCGCTTCGACCTGTGAAATAATCATATAAAGAATGAAAGTCATAAGGAGAGCCGTAGGATTCTGCGCCAGCGCAATACCCAGGGCTGGGATCATTCCGATCAAAGGTCCAATCATGGGGATGGCTTCCATAATCGCCGCAAAAATACCTAAAACAATGAAGTATGGCACGTTGATTGCTGCCAATCCAGCAAACGCGGCGAAACCCACGATCAGGCAGAGAATCAATTGCCCACGCAGAAAAGCGTCGAAGATGGTGTCCATGATATGAAAGACGGCTTTCACATCTCCGCGAAAAGAGAGCGGCACGATATTAACCATGTCCTTGGTAAGGTGGGGAGCATCGTTCAGGACATAAAACAACCAGATGGGTATAATCAGAATACCCAGCACCACGCTGATTGTTTTAGAGAAAACATCGAAGACACCCGCCGCCCCACTTTGGAAAGTATTCAAAAATGTCTCCAAAAGACGCTGCCCGATGGATTGAATTTGAGACATAATCTGTTGGCGCGTGTTTTCAGCAATATTCTTCTCATAAGTTTCCAGAATATCAGCGAACTGCTGGCTTTGCACCCAGTTGTTGGTTTGTTCTCCCACGCGGCTTGCCAATACCGGAGCAGCAACGACCAGGTTACTCACTTCCTGAATGACGCTCGAAAAGAAGATATAGAAAGTGGCTACGATCAGAATAATGAGGGTAAGATAGACGATCATGATGGCGGTTACACGTGCCAGCTTGCGCCGCTTAATGATCGCTGGCATGCGTACTTCCAAACGATTGACCAGCGGGATGACCAGATAAGCGATGACAAAGCCAACCACAAACGGGTAGAGGATGCTCAGGGTGCGATAGAGAATAAAGGCAACCAGGGCAAAAGCGATACCAACCAGGATAAGCCGGTTGCGCCGCGCTACATCGGGTTGATTTATGTTTGGCGTTGGACTTGTCATAAAAATAAATTCTCTCCTCATTAGATTTTACCCTAAGATTGCAGGTTTCGCTCTTAATTTTCTCTTCTTGATTATAATATTTATGGATTTCAGTGTTATGGAAAAGGGTAACCCGATTACGAATTACATGATTGGTCACAGCAACCTTGCGATAGGCACAATACTAAAACTGCTCCAGCAGTACCATATTCAGGTCGTGTTTGATGTCCGCAACTTGCCTTATAGCAAATATGCGCATCCATTCAACCGGGATACCTTTGAGTTTACTTTAGAATTAGACCAACTTTCTATGGAAACGGTGTAGTTTTGAAAAGCAGGGTTAATTTCATCTCCGGTCTCCGCTACCGCGGCGGCACTCCCATGTGGGTGTGGATGTTACACCGGATCAGTGGTGTGGGGATGATCGTCTTCATCAGCACGCATGTCATCGCAGGCTTTCTTACCCATGTCATAGGGAATGACGCTGGAATTACCATCAATACGGTTTATGAATCAATTTATTTCCAGGTCTTTATTTACTTCTGTGTCGTCTTTCATACGCTCAATGGAGCGCGGATTCTTGTTCTAGATTCATTTCCGAAAATGCTAGAATACCAGCGCGAGGTGATCTGGCTGCAATGGTTAATCTTTATCCCAGCGTATGGATTGATGGTCTTTATCATGCTAACCCGTGCCATCAATGGAAAGTAAATAAAAATGCAGACTCGCAAAATTACCCCACACAGCTTGAATTTGGAATTATTTATGTTCCTTTTAACCCGGATCTCAGGGGCGTGTATTATTCTATTTGCCTTAATTGGGATGGCATCGGCTTTGATGATGGGTGCGCGTACCCAAATGGATTTGGGCACGCTGATGCGCTGGATTTTTTTCCCTAATTCCTTCCACGTTGTCACCAGTGTAGCAGAGATCGAACCCGGCTGGACAAACAATACATGGCGGATAATGCAGATGCTTGTCGCCCTCTTGGGGCTGACCCATGGCTTCAATGGGCTGCGCGAAGTGTTAGAGGACTATATCAAAGGAAACGGGTGGCAGATTGCTATCCGGATCCTGATACTCTTCATGTGGTTATTTATGCTTTGGGCAGCCTATTGGTTGATCCAAACAGGTTAAGGAATATGCAAACACATCAATATGAAATTGTGATCGTTGGTGCGGGAGGTGCCGGGCTTTCGGCAGCCTTATATGCTTCACGCAGCGCCAGTGTCGCCGTAATCAGTAAACTGCATCCCTCGCGCAGCCATACCGGCGCCGCGCAGGGGGGAATTGGTGCAGCTTTGGGCAGCGAAGAAGAAGATCATCCAGAGTGGCACACTTTTGATACGATCAAAGGGAGCGACTACCTGGCAGATCAGGATGCGGCTGAATTCATGTGTTTCGAAGCCATTCCCACCATTTATGAACTGGAACATATGGGACTGCCCTTTTCACGCACACCCCAGGGTCGCTGTGCTCAGCGACCTTTCGGCGGGCATACCAATAATGTGACCGGCAAACCGCTACGCCGCGCGACCTACGCTGCCGACCGTACGGGGCATATGATCCTCCAAACCCTCTACCAGCAGGGTATCCGTAACCAGATCACTTTCTTCAATGAGTTTTATGCCATGGATTTACTGCTTGTTAATGGTAGAGGTGCCGGAGTGGTTGCCTATGAATTGGCTAGCGGCGAACTTCATATCTTCCATGCCAAAGCAGTGATCTTTGCTACGGGTGGTTTTGGCAGGGTGTGGGAAATAACATCGAATGCGTATGCCTACACTGGCGATGGCTTGGCTGTCTGTATGCGACGCGGCATTCCCGCCGAGGATATGGAGTTTTACCAATTTCATCCAACCGGTATTTATCGCCTGGGTATTCTCATCACAGAAGGCGTGCGTGGTGAAGGCGGTGTCCTTATCAACAACGAAGGCGAACGGATCATGCCGCGTTACGCTCCCAAGGTTAAAGACCTTGCCTCGCGGGACGTGGTCAGCCGTGCCGTCTATGAGGAAATAAAAGCAGGGCGCGGTATTCACGGTGAGCGTTTTCTACATCTGGACGTTACCCCTGAGATGGTCAATAAATATGCTGCTGCGGATGGGCGTACCAATCCGGATGGCTCCCCTTATCGCGTTACTGCAGATCAAGTTCATAAGAAAATTCCGGATATCGTGGATTTTTGCCGTACCTATCTGGGAATTGATCCGGTTAGCCAGCCCATACCCATCCAACCGACGGCACACTACGCCATGGGCGGTATTCCTACCAATAAATTTGGTGAAGTGGTTGCAGATGAAAATAACACCGTTTTGCCAGGTGTTTATGCCGCCGGGGAATGTGCCTGTGTTTCAGTGCATGGTGCCAACCGTTTGGGTACCAATTCCCTGCTAGATATCATCGTTTTCGGGCGCCATGCCGGTATGCGCGCCGCTGAATATGTTAAAAGTATTGATTATGAAAGTCTGCCTTTCGATGCAGGCGGTCCATCCCGCCAACAAATCGAGCAACTGTTCAATGGTAAGGGCACTGAGCGAGCTGCCGATATTGCCCGTAAGATGAAAGCGGTCATGTTTGACCAGGTGGGGATTTTTCGGGATGAGGCAGGCATTCAGCAAGCGATGGATACCGTTCGCTCCCTCAAAGAACAGATGATGAATGTTCGGGTAAGTGACCAGGGGAAGGCTTATAACACCGAGTTGGTCAACACCTGGGAATTGAGAAATCTGCTGGACATCGCCGAGGTGACGGCGCACGCAGCCTTGATGCGTACCGAAAGCCGCGGTGCGCATGCCCGGACAGATTTTCCTGAACGGGATGATACCCACTGGCTAAAACACTCCCTTTCTTGGTTGAAAAGGGATGGGATCGAGATGCGCTATAAGCCGGTAGTCATTACCAAACACCAACCCCAGAAGCGCACCTATTAAGAAGTCTATATGCAAATCAAAGTTAAAATCCTGCGTTACAACCCGGAGAAGGATAAAAAACAACACCATGAAATCTATGAGCTTGAGGCTCAAGAATTTGACCGGGTTTTGGATGTGTTAGAGGCGATAAAATCTTATCAAGATGGTTCACTCGCTTTTCGACGTTCCTGTGCGCATGGTATCTGCGGTTCGTGCGCCATGCGCATCAATAACACCAACCGCTTGGCATGTAAAACGCTTATCAAAGACCTTCCAACTGGAAAGATCATTACCATCGAACCGCTTCTGGGGTTAGCGGTAGTAAAAGATTTAATGGTGGATATGGATCCTTTCTTTGCGCATTATCGCGAGGTCATGCCATATTTTATTAATGATGAACCGGCACCGGAGCGTGAACGTCTGCAAACCCCCGCGGCACGTGAGCGTTTTGATGATACGACCAAGTGTATCTTGTGCGCAGCCTGTACAACCTCTTGCCCTTCATCCTGGACAAACGCGGGCTATCTTGGACCGGCTGCGATGGTTAGCGCACACCGTTTCATTTTTGATGACCGCGACCGGGCTGCTGCCGAGCGTCTTAAAATCCTGAATAACGCTTCAGGAGTCTATGCCTGCCATACGATCTATAATTGCACGCTAGCATGCCCGCGTGAGATTCAAATTACAAAGGCAATTGGAGAGATAAAAAAAGCCATTATTCAGGGCAAGATCGAGAAGTAAATTCTATAAATAAAATGACGGGTCGGATTTGTTTTATAATCCAACCCGTAAGATGGTCGACTCAGCGATTGATTTCCCCATAACGCAACAGTCCAAAATTCAAAAAATTCCCTACTTGACCAAACCATTGGTATTTGTTATAATGTTATGTTGATATGGATTCAAGGCATATGAATGATGGGAGAGCGCTTAAGGGATAAGCTTACGCGCTTGTTTTCGTTTTCTTGTAGTCTAACAACCGCCTCGATGGGTAGTGGGGGGCAGCATGCTGGTGTGTTGCTGGGTAATTTATTGGGAGAAACATAATTTATGGAAACAAAGGGACTAAGTGCACTGCGTATTCGTTTGGCTTCTCCAGATGTGATCAAAAGCTGGTCTTATGGCGAGGTGTTGAAACCAGAAACGATCAATTATCGGCGCCTCAGACCTGAGAAAGATGGGCTCTTTTGCGAAGCTATCTTTGGTCCTACGCGCGATTATCAATGTTATTGTGGTAAGTATAAAAATATTCGCTATAAAGGTATTATTTGTGATAAGTGTGGCGTTGAGGTAACTCGTTCTGCTGTACGCCGTGAGCGTATGGGGCATATTGATCTGGCTGCGCCAGTGGCACATGTTTGGTATACAAGGCGGGTACCATCTTACTTGGGTTTGCTTCTCGATATTTCACGCCGCAATCTTGACCGCGTCCTTTATTTTGCACAGTATGTCGTAACATACGTGGATGAAGAGGCTCGCCAAAAGGCACTTAAGCGTCTGGATGAGAAATATTCAGCCGCTGAAACCGAATTGATGTCTAAACTCAATTCCAGACGGGCAAAACTGATTGCTGAAAAAGAAGAGCAAGAAGCTGCCAAAAAAAGACCTCCTCAATACTTTAATGATAAAATCGCCGAAGAATGGCAGCCAATCATTGAGGAAGGTCGCAAATTAGAAGAAAAACTTCATGATGTAATGGGCAAAAAAGCGCGCGAAGAGTATCTCTTTGGAACTTTGACCATTGCAGAAAAAGGTGAAGAAATCAGTAACTTACATATTGGGCGTGTGCAACAATATGTTAAAGAAAAGACCGAAGAAGTTGAACGCAAATATAAGGCGGAAGAGCGCGAAGAAGCCAAGATAGCCAGAGACGATAGCGATCTGCTTCAAGCAACGTTAGATGAGGAGCTTCAGAAGGCTCAGATCCAGCTCGAAGATCAATTGAATGCGTTGCGCCATGATTATAACCGCCAGCGCAATGAACTTCTCGACCTCAGTCCGCTGGATTTCATGGGTGAAAGCCATTATCGTGATCTTAAGTCCCGCTATGGACAGGTTTTCCGGGCTGATATGGGCGCCGAGGCGTTCTACGATATTCTCAGACGACTCGATTTAAACAAGCTTGATGAGGAGCTTTGGACAGAGCTGCGCACAACAAAGAGCAAGCAGAAGCGTAAACGCGCCATTAAGCGACTAAAGGTTGTGAAAGCCTTCCGCGGGTCTGGGAACCGTCCGGAATGGATGATCTTGACGATTTTACCGGTTATTCCACCCGATTTGCGCCCAATGGTGCAGTTGGATGGTGGGCGCTTTGCTACATCGGACCTGAACGATCTCTACCGGCGGGTGATTAATCGTAATAACCGCCTTAAGCGTCTGCTCGAACTTGGTGCGCCAGATGTGATTGTACGCAATGAGAAACGTATGTTGCAGGAGTCGGTTGACTCTCTCATCGACAATTCTCAACGTGGCGGTGCACGGTCACGACGCGGCCGACGCGAACTCAAATCCTTGAGTGATATGCTGAAAGGTAAAAAAGGTCGTTTTCGCCGTAACTTGTTAGGAAAGCGCGTGGATTATTCTGGTCGCTCCGTAATCGTAGTTGGACCGCAATTAAAGATTCACCAATGCGGTTTACCTAAGTCTATGGCGTTGGAACTGTACCGACCCTTTGTGATTGCTCGCCTGGTGAAAAATGGTTATGCAAATAATGTTAAAGGTGCCAAACGTTTCCTTGAACGTCTGCGCCCCGAAGTGTGGGAAGTGCTGGACGATGTTATTAAAGATCGCCCGGTTATGCTTAACCGTGCTCCAACCCTTCACCGGCTTGGTATTCAGGCTTTTGAGCCAATCGTTATTGAAGGTAGCGCAATTCAATTACATCCCCTTGTAACTACCGCCTTCAATGCGGATTTCGACGGCGATCAAATGGCAGTCCATGTGCCGCTCTCACAAAAAGCAGTTGAAGAAACCCGTTCGTTAATGCTTTCTTCTAAGAATTTACTCAAGCCTGCTGATGGCGAACCGATTATCAGTCCTTCCAAGGATATGGTACTTGGAGTTTACTATCTTACCTATTTTGACCCGGGTATCTCGAAGGAGGCATCCTATATACTTGGTAAAACTAAAACCTTTGCCGATATTGATGAGGTCGAAATGGCTTACGCTCTTGAAAAAGTCAAGATTCACGACCCTATCTATCTACAGGCTGAGACATGGTACGATGAAAAAGACAACCGTATGCAGGAACCTGAAGTACGCGTCCATAAGACTACCGTGGGACGCGCAGTCTTCAACCGTATTCTGCCGCCAAAACTAAAGTTTGTCAATCGTGTTCTGGATAAAGGTGCCATTAAAGACCTGGTAGCGGATATTTACGAATATGCCGGTTCGGATGTTACGACTGATATTATTGACCGGATTAAAGATATTGGTTTCACTTATGCTACCCGTTCCGGGCATACGATTGCGATTTCTGATGTGATCATTCCCAAGAATAAGCAGGATTTCATTGAACATGCCCTGAAGGATGAGCGCGAAGTACAGAAAGCATATCGCCGTGGTCTGTTGACTGCTTTAGAGCGTGATGAAAAATTAATCAAAATCTGGCAGGATACAACCCAATCTGTTGGAAAAGCTGTTCGGGATGCGATGGATCCAAATGGCAATCTTGCAACGATGGCAAATTCTGGTGCTACGAAAGGTGGCTTTGGTCCTATTTCACAAATGGCTGGTATGCGTGGTCTTATGGCAGATCCATCTGGGCGCATCATCCCTCTGCCAATCCGATCTAATTTCCGTGAAGGATTAACCGCTTTGGAATACTTTATTTCCACGCATGGCGCCCGCAAAGGGCTAGCGGATACTGCTTTGCGTACTGCTGATGCTGGTTATCTCACTCGTCGTTTGGTGGATATTGCTCAGGACGTTATTATTAACGATGAAGACTGTGGAACCGAAGATGGGATCATCATTCGTCGTTCGGATAACATCGCTGGTCAGTCATTTGAGAACCGTTTGTTTTCACGGATTGTTGCTGAACGCGTTATTGACCTCGAAACGGGTGAAATTTTGTTGAATAAAGAGGACGCACTGGATAAAGAGCAGTTGCGTAGGATTCGATCTGCGAATATTGAGGAAATTAAGGTGCGTTCGCCATTAACATGCGAGTTAATCCATGGCATCTGCGCGAAATGTTATGGACTTGACCTCGGACGCGGAAAAATTGTTGACCTGGGTACGGCTGTAGGAATCGTGGCAGCTCAATCGATTGGTGAACCAGGTACCCAACTTACCCTGCGTACTTTCCACTCCGGTGGCGTGGCTGCTGGCGGCGATATCACCACGGGTCTTCCGCGTGTTGAAGAATTACTTGAAGCTCGCAAGATGCCTAAAGGGGAAGCGGTGGTAGCAGAGATTGCTGGTGTCGTGCATATTCACCAGAATGACCGCTATAGTAATCTGCGAGTTGTGCGGGTCGATAACAGCCATATTGTTAGCCAGGCTTATGATCTACCGGAGGGATGTCGGATTGAGGTAGTGGATGGTGGTGAAGTAGCTATGGGAGCTAACATTGCTGTTTCTCCTGATCAGACGACTCCGATTGCGGCACAACATGCTGGTCGGGTACGAATTGAAGGAAGTCAGATTATTATTTCTTATGAAGAAAACGAGACAAAAGATCACGATATTCCCAGTAGTGCCCGTTTGATTCTTAAGGAGGGTGACCACGTTGAACCGGGACAGCCCCTGACAGAAGGATCTCTCAACCCGCATGAAATTCTACGTTTCCAGGGACATGAGGCTTGTCAGGTGTATCTTTTGACCGAGGTTCAGAAAGTATATCGTTCTCAAGGTCAGAATATCAATGATAAACACTTTGAGGTTATTTTGCGTAAGATGATGTCAAAAGTGCAAATCTCTCGCCCGGGAGACAGCGGTTTTCTACCCCTTGATTTGGTAAATCGGCTTGATCTGCGTAAGATCAACGAAAAATTACTTGCTGAAGGCAAACAACCGGCTAAATTTATAGAGATTTTGCTTGGTATTACCAAAGCTTCTTTAAGTACCGATTCGTTCCTCTCGGCTTCATCTTTCCAACATACAATCAAGGTGTTGGCTGGGGCGGCTATTAGTTCTTCTGAGGATCCTCTGTATGGCTTAAAGGAGAACGTTATCATTGGTAAACTCATTCCAGCAGGAACGGGATTTGTCCCTGGACGATTTACTTCAGCTCATCTTGAAGGTGAACTGGGTCAGACGGAGATTCGCGAGCGGGAATTAACTGAGGAACTGGAAGACCTCGACGATGAGTTAGATGATTTGGATGATTTGGATGATGGTGAACATTCTCTGGATGAAACTTTCGCCGAATAATGGATCAATTGTCGTAAATTGACATAATAATCAAAAAGACTGCCTTTATGGCAGTCTTTTTGCTGTAAATAGAGAAATCGTGTTCCGAATAAATAATAATTTAAGGGAATACTGTTAGAAAAATATTGACTAAAATGAATTGTTTGTGATACAATGGAATCGTTTTCAGATTGGATTTTTCCATGCTGGAGATAATACCAAATCAACTGCCGATAATGTATTATGGCTCATGTTAAAGCTTTGTTTTGGTAGTAGTAAAATTTGTAAATCCGGCAAGTTGAATGGGAAGGAGGTGAATTTAAAGAAAAGAGACAGGATAATTCTCGTCTAATATGATTTTAAGCGATCGTCAAATAAACATTTTTTTGGGAGAATTAAGATGAAACGTACTACCTATATTTTGATTGCTGCTTTCGTGATTCTCACCACTATTTTGAGCTCTTGTGCGCCTGCTGCGCCGGTTGCTCCTCAGGTTATTACACAAGTGGTAGAGAAAGAAGTAAAAGTTGAAGTGACTAAAGAAGTCATCAAAGAGGTTGAGAAGCAAGTTGAGGTCGTGGTGACCCCGACTGTTGCGCCAACCGAAGCCGCCAAGGAAATTGAAGGTTTCCCGGCTGCAGATGAAAATGAAGCCAAGACAGCCAAAGCTGCCTGGGACGCTGCCGATAAGGGCAAACCAGATCCCGCTTGGAAGGGCAAGAAATTCACCATTGGTGTCTATTCGGCTGGTCAGCGCGGCGCGATCTCTGGACCAACCTATTTCTTCCGCAAGAACTTCGAGCAATTGACTGGGGCTTCTTATGATATTGTCGAAATCCCCTTCTCCGAAATGCGCGAGAAGATCGCTACTGATTTCGATACTGGCGCCAACCAATATGATATGATTATCAACTGCTCTAACTTCTACGGCGATTACATCAACAACGATTGGGTCCAACCTCTTGATCCATTCTTTGAGGATGCAAGATTCCCGAAATGGGAACGTGATTCAATTTCTCCACAGGTTGCTGGATTGTATACTTGGGGCGGAAAATGGTACGGCTCCAACTATGACCATGATGCCATGATCTTTTACTGGCGCAAGGACATCATGGATGATCCGAAGTGGAAGGAAGCCTATAAGAAAGAAACAGGCGAAGATATGCCTGCAACAATGGCAACCTGGGAAGATGCGATCAAAGTATCCAAGTTCTTCAATGGTAAGGACTGGAACGGTGATGGCGCAGCCGATCAGGGTGTAACTTTGCATCTGAAGGTTGGTGGACAGGGATTCTTCCACTATATGGCGTTCTCTGCTCCGTATGTAGTTCTTCCAAATCCGGGAGACAACCCATCCAAGGTTACCAAATACAACAATGTATACTGGTTTGATCCAGATACAATGGAACCTCTTATCAGCTCACCAGGTCATGTTCGCGCCTTGGAAAAGATGATCGAACTCTCTAAGACCGGCTCTTCAGCGATGTGGGGTTGGAGCTTAGGTGAAGCTTGGGCGCAGTTCCTGAGCGGCAAGGCTTTCATGACCTTCTCTTGGGGTGATGTTGCTTCTCTGGCAGAGGATAAAACCCAATCTACCATCATGGGCAAGTGGTGGGCAAGTGGCTTACCAGGCACCAATGAGCCTTACTCCTTTGAGAAGAAAGCTTTCCTGAAACTGGACAAACCCAATATGGTTGCCCAGCAGGTTGGCTGCTCATGGCATCCGGTACTCTCTAAGAAAGCCAAGAACCCCGAATTGGCTTATTATTGGATGGCGCTTATGGCTACACCCCCGATTAACCACTGGATGGTTACCTATGGTTGGACGGGTGTGAACCCAGGCACGACCTATGACTGGTTCCCGCCCCAAGGCAAAGCAAAAATCGAAGATTACACCGTCTCTGGTTGGAATGAGAATGATGCCAAAGCTAATGTTCAGGCTTATGCTGATAATTTCTTTACCTACCCGATCTGGCAGAGCTATCTGCGTATCCCGGGTACTACCGAAATGCAAAATATGAGCCTCGATACGCACGTGTCTGAAGCGATCACCGGTCAATTGTCTGCTCAAGACGCATTGAACCGCACTGCTGAGGACTGGAAGCGCGTCGTTGACGAATATGGCAAGGACAAACTGCTGAAGTTGTACCAAGATTCAATCGGTTACACACCGGGTCAGTAGTCCATTTTTATAGTTCGTTGGGGGGAGGAATTAATCAAGATTCCTCCCCCCTCTTTTTATTCTAAAGAGGGACTATGCAAGCAAAAAGTCGATATAAGTATTTATTTGTTGTTCCAGGTATTATTTGGGTTTTAGCGTTTACCATTTTCCCCCTGCTTTATTCTCTGCGTTTGAGTTTTTTCAATGCTCGATTAGGAAAACCGGAAACTTTTGCGGGACTGAATAATTATATTCGCGCCTTCGGTGATTACCGCGCCTGGGATACATTTGGACAAACTCTTTTCTTTGTTAGTTTCAGCGTCTTCTTTACGGTTTCAATAGGGTTAGGGTTGGCGCTGCTATTTAACCGTCCCATGCCTGGACGCCAAATATTTCGTTCGTTATTCACGATGCCGATGTTTGTGGCACCTATTGCTCTCGGTTATCTGGGATTGACGATTTTTCACGAGGAAGTTGGTGCGGTGAATACAGTGCTGCGCGCTATGGGAATGGTCAATCTGCCGCGCTGGTTTTCTGATGTTTGGACGGCACGGATGGCAGTTGTCCTTGTAGATACCTGGCAGTGGACGCCCTTCTGCTTCCTTGTTCTTCTGGCTGGGTTGCAGTCTTTGCCGGAAGAAGTTTATGAAGCAGCATTTTTAGATACCTCCTCCAGTTGGGATATATTTCGCTATGTAACGCTTCCATTGCTCTCCCCGGTGTTATTTACAGTTACGATTTTACGTCTAGTCGAAGCTTTCAAGATTCTAGACATTCCATTCAGCCTGACAAGTGGTGGTCCAGGCGCTGCCACGCAAAGTTATTCTTTCTTTATTTACCTGACTGGTTTGCGTAATTTCAATACAGGTTATGCATCAGCTTTATCGTATATCCTATTATTTGTTATGCTTATCATTAGTTCGTTCTTCTTTAGCCGCCTAAGGAAGAATTTTGAAGAATGAGATGAGGGATCGTTATGAAATATACAAAAATTATAAAAAATATTCTTATCTGGATCGTTATTATCATTGCGACGGTTTGGGTCTTTTTCCCATTTTATTGGGCGATTATTACTTCTTTTAAAATGCCAACCGTGATATTGACGAAACCGTCCCTGATTCCGTTTCTCGATTTTCAACCCACGCTAAGAAACTGGGAACAGGAATTTGGTAACCGCTGGCCTGAAATTAGCAAAGGCTTGGGGAATAGTTTGATAATAGCGGTTGGGGCGGCGTTGATTGCGGTTACACTGGGTACGATGGTCGGTTATGGGCTGGCACGTTTTCGCTTTAATCGCTGGAAGAATAAAGATATGACCATGTGGTTCCTCTCACAGCGTTTCCTTCCACCGATTGTTACCGTAATCCCTTTCTTCGTTCTTATGAAGAATATTGGGTTGATGGATAACCAGCTTGCCCTTATTCTCGCAAATGCTACCTTTACAATGCCTTTTGCTGTGCTCACAATGCGGGATGTTTTCAGGGAATTGCCGAAGGAATTGGAGGAATCTGCCTATGTAGATGGGGCATCGCCATTAACTGCCTTTGTGCAGATAGCATTACCCCTGGCTGCTCCAGCGATTGCTGCGGCGGCGGTCATCTGTTTCGCTTTTTCCTGGAATGAATTCCTCTTTGCTTTAATCCTTACTTATAAAAACGCTCAACCTATAACGGTTGTTATTGCTGGGGTAGAGCATACGCAGGGAATTCAATTCTGGTTTGTGGCAACTCGTCTGTTGTTGGCGATTCTTCCACCGACATTATTAGCGTTGACAGCCCAGCGCTATATAGTACGTGGATTAACCCTTGGGGCTGTAAAAGGTTAAAATTATTATTAAATCAAGATTACAGAACCGGAGTGGGATTTTACCGCTCCGGTTCATTTATGGAGGCTAATAATGAGTATCGTTGGAATGGATGAATTACTTGCTCATGCATTAAAGAATAAATATGCGGTTGGGTATTTTGAGGCTTGGGAACAATATTCTCTGGAGGCAGCCCTGGAAGCAGCAGAGGAAGCGAATTCACCGCTGATATTGGGATTTGGCGGTGCGGTGACCAATCAGTCATGGTTGGATGGTCATGGGATTGAAGAACTGTCCATTTTAGCTCGTTTGCTTGCAGAACGGGCAAAAGTTCCGGCATGTGTTCTGCTTAATGAAGTGCCTACTTTTGGCGAAATTCTGCGCGGACTGCGTTCCGGTTGTAATGCGGTGATGTTAGACACCTCACACTTGCCTTATGAAGAAAACCTGCGCCTTACAAAGAAGGCGACTGAAGTAGCCCATGCTTTGGGTGCCACGGTTGAAGCTGAGTTGGGACATCTGGCTGATGGGACAAATGCCAGCGTTCGTGCTATCCAGACAAATCCAGAAGAAGCAGCGCGTTTTGTTGCCGAAAGTGGTGTAGATGCCCTGGCGGTTTCGGTGGGAAATATGCATATCCTTTTAGGGAACGAGTCACCGGTGGATCTGGATCTGTTGGCGCGTATCCATGCGGCGGTACCTGTGCCTCTCGTTATGCACGGCGGAACAGGTTTTCCTTCCTCTGCCATAAAACAAGCTATTGAACGCGGAATAGCTAAATTTAATGTTGGTACTATCCTGAAGAAAACCTTTTTAGACGGAATCCAAAAAGCCATTAATGCATTACCCGAAAAATATAATATTCAAGAGTACCTTGGATGCCGCTATGAAAACGACATCCTGCTCGATGGGAAGCGCCAGATGAAAGGTGAGATCCAGCGGTTGATGAATCTGTATGGATGCGTAGGTCAAGCAAAAAATTGGCATTAAACTAATTCATAACCAGATAAGGAGTTGTTATGGAAGCGTCACGATTAGATGTTGTCTGTGTTGGTATTCTGGTTGCGGACATATTTGTTCCGCCTATGGATCGTTTACCTCTTCCTGGAGAATTGGCGCGAGTCAATGATCTTCCACTTTCCACAGGTGGATGCGCCGCAAATACGGGGATTGATCTGGCAAAACTGGGTGCCCGGGTTTCTGTGGTTGGGAAAGTTGGAAACGATGCCTTTGCCGATTTTATTCGCCAAGATTTGAAATCAAAAGGAGTAGATGTTGGCGGGCTCCGTGTTTCTTCAGACATGCCGACATCACGAACAGTTATCTTAACAGTCATTGGAGATGACCGTCGTTATATACATACCGTCGGCGCAAATTCGGATTTACGCGTTCCCGATATTAATCTGGATTTAGTAAAACAAGCGAAAGTTCTTTATGTGGGTGGTTATCTTCTCTTTCCTGGTGTAGATCAAGCGTCCTTAGCGGATTTATTGCGGTATGCAAAGCAAAACGGTGTCAAGACAGTTCTGGATGTCGCAGGCGTGAATTCTGATCATAATCTGGATCACTTGAAAGAGGTATTACCTTTTACAGATGCTTTCTTGCCAAATTATGACGAAGCAAAAATTTTAACTCAGAACGATGATCCTTTACGTCAGGCAGAAATCTTTGTCTCACTTGGCGCGGGTACTGCTGTAATTACGATGGGAGCGCTAGGCGTCGTCGCTTGCCAGGCGGGCGAAGACGGGGTTCATAAATATTTGCATGCGGGTGTCTATCCTATTCATCTTATAGATCCCTCTGGCGGTGGAGACGCGTTTGATGCAGGATATATCATTGGTTTGCTGGAAGATTGGGACATGGAGCGGTCGATAACGTTTGCCTCGGCGATTGGTGGATCTGCTTGTACGAAATTAGGTACGACTGCAGGGGTGTTCACAAGAGTAGAGGCGGAGAAATTTATTGCTGCGAATAACTTAAAATTGAATGCATAATGATCTGATTGCGGATTGGACCAATTGATTCAAAAAGTGTATTTCAATCGAATCGAGTTTTTATAGTTTATTAAGATGATGTCTTATGATATTATATAGTAAGAGTATGTAGATATTGAAGGCTTATTTCCGATGATTGAAGATCGCTTCTTGTGAATTCTTAAGCAGATTGCGATTGATGTTTGCGCAAAGAAGGCAAATTCAAATGGGGTAATTTGATGATCTTTGCACTGCTCGATGAAAATAATGCGTAACATAATTTTGTAAAGAATCTAACCGATTAATTGAATGAATGGGTAATAATTCGAAGAATATGGGATAAGTTTCCCGATGGGTAAACAAAGGAATTCCAAATGCCAAATGGAAAAATATTACTCGTCGACGATGAGCCAAGGATACTAGCTTCATTAACTCGTAGTTTGAATGAATATAATTATAGCGATGTTCAAGTGGCGAAAGAGGGTGAAGAAGCGATTAGTATTCTAAAGAAAACCAAAGACCTCGCACTTATTGTTTCTGATTATCATATGCCAGGTATGAAAGGGATTGATTTACTGATGTACGCTCAGAAAATCAATCCCGATATTACTCGCGTAATCCTTACTGGGGTTGCTGACTTGAATATGGCGATCGATGCGGTCAATCGCGCAAATGTTTTTCGTTTATTACTTAAACCTTGCCCAACTGAGACTTTTATTGCGGTGGTTGATGCTGGCATTCGTCAATACCAATTGGTTACGAGTGAACGGATATTACTTACCAAGACACTGGGAGGCAGTGTCAAGATATTAATGGATATTCTCTCTGCATTGAATCCAGAAATATTTGCCCGCGCGAACCGTGTCCGTTCCCTGTCATCAGAATTGGCGAAAGTCTTGGGATTGGATCAGACATGGGATGTTGAACTTTCCGCACTATTATCTCAAATTGGAACAGTCACCGTTCCCCAGGATACCTTGGAAAAATGGCAAAAGGGAGAAATGCTGGACGAAAATGAACAAATGATGGTTCAAGCAATACCGCAGATTGGGAGCCGTTGGATAAAGAATATACCTCGTTTAGAACATATTGCTGAAGCAGTCAAATATCAGGATTGTAATTACAACCCATCTGAGAAAATTAATGGTATACCGGAAGGTGACGAGATACCCATTATCAGCCGGATATTGAAAATCGTTAATGATTATGATACGCAATATCAAAAAACTCAAGATATCGAAATGACTCTCGTAGAACTGAAAAATTCAAAAGGTATCTATGATGAACATATCTTGAATGAATTTCGATCGAAAGTTCTCAATATGGTAAGTGGGGTTTACTTCAAACCAAAAGGAGCAGAAGAACGAATCTTCTCAATCGATCAACTCGAACCAGGAATGACATTTTCTAAAAATGTATATGACAATCAGGGCAGGTTAATTGTCGTAGGAGGAACAGAGGTCTCGGAAGTCTTGAAAATTCGCTTGATTAATTTTTCTCGTTCTCATTTATTACGGCAGCCAATGATTGTTTATAAATAAACGCAACGGTGAACTTAATTTTATTTTCTCGAAGATTGTTGTCATTTTAATAAATTGAAAACTTCAGGAGCGAATTGAGAGACCATTTCATGAGTGAGTGTGCCATTCTTACAAATCGCAGTAAAGAGGTCAGCAGATTTCCGCTTGCGGCGCTCTTGGGTAATGTTATCCAGTTCCCATAAACCGAAACGCTGCGTCCAGCCACGTTCCCACTCAAAATTATCTACGAGCGACCAGTGAAAATATCCCTGAATGGGTATTCCCTCCTGCATCGAACGCATCATTTGATGGATATGTTGGATGATATAGCGCGGGCGGATATGATCATCGGCACACTCGATCCCGTTTTCGGCGATGATAATGGGTAATCCATAACGTGTTGCCCAATGGATGGCGTTATAGAAACCGTCCGGTTCATTTGCAGTAAAACCACCATCGCTCAGGTCAGCATTCCGAGCGAATGTACGTTCCCCAAAAAGTTCTCCGGCTTTGGCAGGATTAAAGCGAACGTATTCGCGCGTGTAGTAATTCAGCCCTAAATAGTCCTGTGTACCTCTGGCTTCAGGTATACTTGCGCGCATTACCACGAAGCGTAAGGTACCATCAACCAAAGTGTTTGTAAAAGCGTTATTAATAGCTCCGGCATAAATATTAGTAACCAGTGTATCCAAAGGAAACCAGGAGCGAAGCGGATGAAAGTCGATATGGTGTATGGCGATTCCTACCCGAGATTCAGGCTGCAGGTTGTGAATGATATGGTAGGCAAGTGCATGGGCGCGTATCATGTTCGTCATTACCCGAAATGCGGCGTTGATGTCATGTTTGCCGGGTGGGAAAGCGCCGACTACATACGCAAACGACGTGTAAACATTGGGTTCGTTTATTGTGCACCAAAGAGATGTGTACTCTTTCAGAGATTCGATGGTTTTGGTAACGTATTTAGCGAAGATTTGAGGTGCATCTGTGTTTTCCCATCCTCCCATTTCCATGAACCAAAGAGGGTCGGAAAAATGATGTAAGGTTACAAAGGGTGTTATGCCGCGTTGGCGCAAACCGGACAGCATCTGCCGGTAATGATCGAAAGCTTGTTCATCCCAAATGTCAGGTTTCGGTTGTACGCGGCTCCATTCGATAGAAAGGCGATGTGCATTTTGATAACTGTCAGCAGCCCGGTCAAAATCTTCACGCCAGCGCCCTCCCCACCAATCACAAGCTAACCCTGCTTTGTGCCCTTGCTTTATTCGTCCTGGTTCATTTTCCCACTGCCACCAGTTGTTATTGGTGTTATTACCTTCAACCTGCTGCGATGAGGTTGCCGTACCCCAATAAAAACCGCTTGGAACTTGAAATGATGATTGAATCACAAGAAGACCTCCTCTGCAGATTTTACGTAGAATATATTATAATATAATTTGGCTGGTTGTATAATAACACCAGCGATACCGCATAACGAATGGAGAAAAAAGAGTGTTTTTATGTCGAATTATGACGTTGTTGTAATTGGAGCGGGACCTGGTGGCTATGTTGCCGCTATCCGTGCTTCACAATTAGGACTCAAAACAGCGATTGTTGACAAACAATGGTTGGGAGGGGTTTGTCTCAATGTTGGATGTATCCCCTCAAAGGTGTTGCTGCGCAATGCGGAAATTGCCCGTATTCTGCGTGATGGAGCCAATGAGTATGGTTTCTCTTTTGACAACTTGAAGTTAGACTATAAAGTGGCATTTAACCGCAGCCGCCAGGTATCCAAAAGACTTACGCAGGGTGTGGGCTTCTTGATGCGTAAGAATAATATCGATGTACATATGGGGTTGGCGGAGATTACAGGACGAGATACTGTAATGGTCACCGGAGAAGATGACAAACAGATTGAATTAAAAACAAAGAATATAATTGTTGCTACAGGGGCTTCCTCAGCCACCATCCCCAGTGTAGCAGTAGATGGTAAGCATGTAGTGTCTTATTATGAAGCGATTCTACAAGATAAATTACCAAAATCAGCCATTATTATCGGTGCTGGCGCGATTGGCGTAGAGTTTGCTACAGTTTGGCACTCCTATGGTGTACCAGTTACGGTTGTGGAAATGTTGCCCCGCCTTGTTCCTCTTGAGGATGAAGAAGTTAGTACAGAATTAGGTAAGGCATTTACCAAAGCGGGCATCAAAGTTATGACAACTACGCGTGTGGAAGGTGTAGAAAATACATCAGAAGGTGTTGTTGTAAAAGTCACTGGAGCGCAGGGACAGCAAACCCTCATAGCGGAACAGGTGTTGGTGGCTATTGGATTCAAACCCAATAGTCGGGAACTTGGCTTGGAGAAAATTGGTGTAGCAATCTCCGATCGAGGTCTCATCCAAATCGATGAACGTATGTCGACAAATATCCCGGGCGTTTGGGCTATTGGCGATGTTACAGGGAAATTTATGTTAGCCCATGTGGCGTCCGCGATGGGAATTGTCTGTGCTGAAAATATTGCTGGTGTTGAGACAATCAAATTAAATTACGAAATGATGCCGCGTGCCACTTACTGCAATCCGCAGATCGCTTCCTTTGGGTTAACCGAAGTACAGGCAAAAGAGCGCGGATATGACTTAAAGATAGGGCAATTCCCCTTCCGTGCGAATGGCAAAGCACTTGGGTTGGGAGAGGCAACTGGTTGGGTGAAGATTATTACCGATGCAAAATATGGCGAGATCCTGGGTGCACATATGATTGGTCCAGAAGTTACCGAACTTTTGCCAGAACTGACTTTGGCTCAGTTGATGGAACTAACTCCGGCAGAAATTGCTCGTAATGTCCATGCCCATCCGACTCTTAGTGAAGCTTTAATGGAAGCTGCTCATGCTATTGGAGGACATACAATCCATATTTGAGTTATGGAGCAATTTCTGTACTCTAGTGTAATTGGCATGACACTTGCATCCATTATGGCATTGCATTGTATATTATCAGTCCAGGCTTATCCTTCCTGGTCTGAAAATAGATAAAGGAGGATGATGATCATGAACAAAAGCGTTAGTATTAATGGATGGCGTCTCATCGTTTTGGCGATGGTGAGTATATTTGTCTTGACGGCTTGCGACCTAGGCGCGGCACCGAAGCCTACACCGATCGCGGAAGAACCGGGTCTTCCTCAGGAATCGGGTCCAAGCGAGGCAGATCTCTACGCTACTGCGATTGCTAGCATTGGTGGTCCGTTGACAGCTACAGCCGCGGTTGAAAGTATTATGAAACCCGAAGAAAAGCCGACTGAGATGCTTCCTGGAGAAGGACAACCTGCAGGAGAAGGTCAACCGGTAGGAGAGGGTAGACCTGCGGGTGAGGGAGTGCCGACTGGGGAAGGGCAGAGAGCAGGAACCCCTATTCCTCAAAATATGGCGGGTGGAAGCGGTTATGATTCGAATTATAATCCGAACCTTGACTCAAAAAATATCCCCAACAGCCCCTATCAAAACCCTAACAGTCCTTATTACCTCAATCCTAACTATAACCCGGCTTCTCAACCCAGCGGTGGTGGGGCAACAACCTACGTAATCCAACCTGGTGATTGGCTATATAACATCGCGCGTAAATATGGTGTATCTCCGGAATCGATTATTGCAGCGAATCCAGGAATAACCCCCAGCAACCTCTATCCTGGACAGGTATTGGTTATTCCAGCCTCGGTATATGGGGCGGGTGTGCCTCAATCTCAGGGTCAACTCCAATATTACCCGCGTTATATCTCTACTTCGGTATGGTATCCAGAATATTATTGGACCTATGGGAGTAATCCTTCCGGGTATCCAGATTGGTATTCAAGATATGGAACAACCATGCCTTCAGGTTGGTCTTCGATGTATGGGACTGCCGTTCCTTCAGGGAACTGGACATCCCCAGACTATAACCGCTATGGTCCTGATAATTGGGGTACTATTCCACAATATGCTCTCTGTGGGACTGGTCGATCTCAATCTCCGATTAACATTGATACAGCAAAAGTAACCCAGTCGTCAAAACCGGTCGTGAAATTCAGTTATCGCCCATCTGATGTACGGATGGTTTCTAATGATTTCACTTTCCAGATAGATGTTCCATCAGGAAGTTTCATGGAGATGGATGGAATTGCTTACCAGCTCATGAATATTACCTTCCATATGCCTTCAGAACATACTATCAACAGCAAACCTTACTATATGGAAATTCAGTTTAACCATTACAACTCGAATACGAGTAAGTGGGCGGTCGTGAGTGTGTTTGTAAATGAAGGTACTGCGGATAATCTTGGTCTTGCTTCCGTCTGGAGTGCGATGCCAGCCCCTCCGTACAACATGCAACAAGTGTCATCTTTTGATCCAACAGTCTTCTTACCTATGGATCCTAAAATGTACACTTATTCTGGCTCACTCTCGACTCCTCCATGTTCGGAAGGTGTTAATTGGTTGATCTTTGCTGCGCCTATTCAACTGAGTCGTACGCAGATCGAACGTTATCGTTCCATCTTCCCTTACAATGCGCGTCCGGCGCAACCTTTGAATGACCGTCCAGTCTATACAATTCCATGATATAGTGCTGGCGTAAAGAAGAAGGGACGACAATCTGCCGTCCCTTCTTTTTATGTGATAAAATAATCCAAGTCAAAAGAAAATAACACAAGGAGGTATCAGTGGAATGGCAGAACCAATAGAAGTGTTGGGAAACGGAAAAATGTTGAGCATGTATCGGACGATGTTTATGATCCGTCGTTTCGAGGATCGGGTCAACGAATTATATATGCAAGGACAAATTCCTTCGACCCTCCATCTGTATGTAGGTCAGGAAGCAGTGGCTGTCGGTGTATGTGCGAACCTGGATAAGGATGATTATATTACCAGTACTCATCGCCCGCATGGTCATGCAATTGCCAAAGGTGTATCTATCAAATCGATCATGGCGGAATTATACGGAAAAAAAACGGGTTGTTGCCAGGGCAAAGGCGGATCGATGCATGTCGGTGATATTCAGGTCGGAATGTTTCCAGCAATTGCAATCGTTGGTGCAAATATCCCTATTACTGCTGGGGCTGCTCTCGCATGCAAGTTTATTCATCCTGGTAAGGTTGCGGTCAGCTTCTTTGGTGATGGCGCTTCTAACGAGGGTGCATTTCACGAAGGATTGAATATGGCAGCGATTTGGAACTTGCCTGCTGTATTTGTTTGCGAAAACAATCTTTATGCTGCCTCAACGCCGTTTACGACGACATTCAAAATTAAGGATGTATCAGAACGTGCCGCAGCTTATGGGATGTTAGGAGAAATCGTTGACGGGAATGATGTCATCGCTGTCTATAATGCAGCTAAAAAGGCAACTGAGCGTGCTCGTGCAGGGCAGGGACCTACCTTACTTGAATGTAAAACATACCGCCAATGTGGGCATTCACGTAGTGACCCACGTGGTTATCGTACCAAAGAGGAAGAAGCCGAATGGATCAAGCGCGATCCCATTCTACTTCTGGCAGAGAGACTTCTAAGTGAAGGGAATGAAACCAGTGAGGATATCAAACGCATTGAGGATCAAGTTAATGTAGACATTGAAGGTGCGATCGTCTTTGCAAAAGAGAGCCCAGATACTGAGCCATCAGATACACTCCAACATGTCTATTATGGATAAGAGAAAGGGATTAACATGCCAAAAATGACAATTGCAGAAGCTTTAAGGCAAGGAATTCGAGAAGAGATGCAGCGTGATAAGTGCGTATTCTGTCTGGGAGAAGATATTGGTGTTCCAGGAGGATTCGGCGGTGCTTTCACGGTTACTTTGGGTTTGTCCGATGAGTTTGGTCATGAGCG
Source organism: Chloroflexota bacterium (assembly GCA_037142095.1). Taxonomy (GTDB): domain Bacteria; phylum Chloroflexota; class Anaerolineae; order Anaerolineales; family DRKV01; genus JBAXBF01. Next base: position 6,244 of record JBAXBF010000003.1, on the reverse strand, counting down.
CATTTTGGACACCCCAATATCAGAGATTGGAATTGCTGGAGTGGCGATTGGGGCTGCAATGGCAGGAATGCGTCCTATCGCTGATGTACAGTATGGAGATTTCTTGTTTTGTATGATGGATCAATTAGCGAACCAGGCAGCCAAAATGACTTATATGTCAGCCGGGACTGTGAAAGTACCAATGGTAATGCGTGCACCCGTAGGTGCTACTGGACGTGGTTCGCAACATGCTCAAAGCCTAGAGGCGTTTTTTACACATATTCCTGGACTTAAAGTGCTGGCACCTTCCACTGCGTATGATGCCAAAGGTTTGCTTAAGAGTGCTGTGCGTGATGATAATCCGGTTCTAATTTTTGAGCATAAATTGCTGTATGGGAGTAAGGGGGGGCGCGCTGAAAAAGGTGCCTTAAGCCCGGTTGGTTTTGTGCCCGAAGAAGAATATCTTGTTCCTATTGGCAAGGGAATTGTTCGTCGTGAAGGAAAAGATGTTACTATTGTAGGAAAATTACTTACTGTCTATCGGGCACTGGAAGCAGCCGACCAACTGGCACAAATTGGGATTGAGGCAGAAGTCATTGACCCGCGTACCTTGATCCCCCTGGACAAGGAATTGATCTATGAATCGGTGCGTAAGACTGGACGCTTGGTTTTGGTGGAAGAAGATAACCTCACCAATGGTTGGGCGGCAGAGTTAGCAGCTTTGGCAGTTGATGAATGTTTTTATTGGTTGGATGCACCTGTCAAACGTGTTTCAGCACCTGATACACCTGTACCGTTTGCTCCACCTATGGAGAAGTTTTATGTACCAAGTGTTCAGAGAATTATCGAAGTTGTTAAGTCAATTTTTTAATAATGGCGAGGATTTATGGCAGTAGATGTACTTATACCTCCTTTAGGGCAAACAGTCGATACCATGACTTTGGTAAATTGGTATAAAAAAGAAGGTGAAGAAGTTATTAAAGGGGAACCATTATTCGTCATCGAGACGGATAAAGCTAATCTTGATATTGAGGCGCCTGCTTCAGGTACATTATGCCTTATTTCCGCAAGAGATGGGGATGAAGTCAAAGTCTTGAGTAAAGTCGCTCTGATCCGATTAGCGGGAGAAAAATTGCCAGAATCGTCTTTGCCGCCCACGGATATACCGGTAGCATCTCAAGAGTCTGCCAATTCAATAATCGTGAATAATGCATCTCTTCTGGACAGACCGAAACGTATCTTAATTTCGCCGCGTGCTAGAATTCTGGCGGAAAAAGAGGAACTTTCTTTAGATGATTTAGGTGTTTTCAGCGATGGAAAACCGATAGACGAGCGCTTGGTTAGATCTTATATGAGGCAGCCGCAGAAAATTCATCAAGATATCAGTGTACCTGCTATCAGTCCATTGGCGCGCAAAATTGCCGAATCTACTGGCTTGGACTGGAAGAAAATGACAGGTACCGGCACAGCAAGTCGCATTATGCGAGAGGATGTGGAACGAGTTCTCAAGAATAAGCAGTCACTCGCAGAAAATGCTTCGATACCATCTTCTTTGACGGTTGGCGATACAATCCTTTTGCATGGTGCCCGTGAGGTAATTGCAACCCGTATGGTTCAAAGCCATACACAGACTGCTCCGGTTACGTTAAGCTCTGAAGTAGATGCTACTGCTTTTGTGGATTTGCGAGCCCAGTTTATCAAAGAAGGAATCCATATTTCTTATAACGATCTTCTATTATATTTATTGGGACGGGTTCTGCGTCAATATCCGCAGTTGAACGCATCTTTAATTGGACAGGAAATTAAAATCTGGCAAGAGATTAATATAGGGTTGGCAGTGGATACAGATCGCGGTCTTCTTGTTCCGGTGTTGTGTAATGTAGATCAAAAAGGATTAACTCAAATTGCTCTGGAGACGCGTCAATTGTCTGAACGTTGCCGTAATGGAATGTGTACACCTGAGGAAATGAAAGCAGGTACATTTACTCTGACGAATTTAGGTATGTATAATGTGGATGTGTTTTCACCCATTATTAATTTACCCCAGACGGCGATTCTAGGTGTGGGACGTATTAAAAAGATGCCGTATGCCTTTGAGGACACGATTGCTTTAAGATATATTCTCTGGCTCAGTCTGACATTTGATCATCGCTTGGTAGACGGTGCACCGGCTGCTCGTTTCCTACAACGTGTTATGCAAATGATTGAACGTCCGTACTTATTAATGGTTTAACCGCTTCAACGGTTATCATGACTAAACCAATCTTCTCTCCATTTGCCGATGTCCTGCTCTATGCTCACCAATATCAGGGCAATAGTAATGATTGTGGTCCCTTCAGCGCAGCAATTGTGTTGAATGCATTACGGGGATTGCAAATAGATGGGATCGATTTAGCGTACGAGATGAATCAACCTCGCTGGCAGTATATTTTGCCAATATTTCGTCGTATTCCTGATTGGGCGACTTTCCCATGGGGGATAGTGGATATCTTGCGTGAATACCGTCTAGAATCCACGTGGCGTATCTTTACATCGATCCGTTTTTTGCAGGAAGGGTTATCAAAGCCTCAGGTTCTTCTAACTGTCTTAGGGAATTGGAAGCCACTATGGTCGCATATTGTAATATTAGCAGCATTTCATGAGAAAATGGGGTGGGGGGTTATAAATCCCGCTTATCCTGGTGATAGTCTATACTGGATACCTAATGATGAATTTATGTCTCTGTGGCATACGTATGGAAATATTACGATAACATCTTGGATAAGGTCGTAATCCCTATTTTAGCGAAAATCGAAAAAGGCAAATTTGCCGGACGATTTGCAATAATCTAAAGATACAAAGTAGAGGCAAATTTGAAACTTGCCTCTACAGTTTTTTAAGTTATTTTGTCTGATAGGGTTCTCGTCAAACAGCCTCAACCTCAATGTGAACTGGCTTTTTGGGTGCCGTAGGCTTTGTGGGACGCTTTTTCCGTGGAGACATAAGCGCAGTATCCAAGACTTCATCCATCGTTTCTACAAACACAAATTTAATCGCTTTGACTACTTCTTCTGGCAGGTCTTCCAGATCAGCTTCATTACGCTTGGGTAATATGATCGTTCTTAAACCCATACGATGAGCTGCTAATATTTTTTCCTTGATACCGCCTACAGGCAAAACCTGTCCGCGCAGAGTAATTTCTCCTGTCATGCCAACATCATACCGAACCAGACGTCCAGAGATGAGCGATACAAGCGCAGTCGCGATGGTCACGCCAGCAGATGGTCCATCTTTAGGGGTCGCTCCGGCTGGAATGTGTAAATGGAAATCAGATTTCTCGAAGAAATTTGCATCTAAACCGATTTGTTCGGCGCGCGATCGGACAAAAGCCAGTGCAGTACGAGCAGACTCTTGCATGACATTACCCAGAGAACCAGTCAGTTGAAAATCTTTGGAACCGGGCATACGGGTTGCTTCGATGAAAAGGACATCACCGCCAACCGGAGTCCATGCAAGTCCGGTGGCTACACCCGGAAGCGATGTGCGAGAGGCGATTTCCTCTGTCCCATAGAAACGCTGCCGTCCCAAGAAATCCCGAACCTTCTTTGGGTTAACCGTCAAGGACTTAATTTTACCGGCGGCAATTTGTGTGGCTGCCTTACGGCAAGTGCTGCCAATTTCACGTTCCAGATTACGCACACCCGCTTCACGGGTATAGTTACGGATGATAGTTTTTATCGTATCATCTGTGAATTTAATCTCACGTGTCCTGAGACCGTTCTCGCGCAATTGGCGTGGGATTAGGTAACCGTTCGCAATTGAAACTTTTTCGGCATCCGTATATCCGGAGATGTGAATGATTTCCATACGGTCCAAGAGAGGTGCTGGTATGCTTTCGGCAGAATTGGCAGTAGCAATAAACATCACCTGTGAAAGATCGAAGGCTACTTCTACATAATGATCCCGAAATTCGGCATTTTGTTCAGGATCAAGAACTTCCAGAAGAGCAGAAGCAGGATCTCCATGGTAATCAAATACGAGTTTGTCCACCTCGTCAAGCATAAAAACCGGGTTGCGGGTTTCAAGACGACGCAAGGATTGTAGTATCCTGCCTGGCATGGCTCCGATATAGGTGCGCCGGTGACCACGAATTTCTGCTTCATCGCGGATGCCGCCTAAAGAAATGCGGACAAACTCGCGTCCCATTGCATGGGCAATTGAACGCCCAAGTGAGGTTTTGCCCACCCCCGGAGGTCCAATAAAACAAAGAATGACGCCCTCGCGAACGCGGCGGATACTATCTGTATTGACCTGCTTATTAAACTCTTCTTTTCTTTCTTGCTTCAGTTTGCGGACTGCCAGGTATTCCAGAATGCGATCTTTTACATCTTCTAATCCAAAATGATCTTCATTCAGGACCGTGCGTGCATGAGCGATTTCAAGATTATCTGTAGTAGTTTTACTCCAAGGAAGAGTAACCAACCAGTCAAGATAGGTACGAATGACACCATATTCTGCTGAAGCATTCGAGAGATTCGCCATGCGATCAAGTTCACGGGTTGCTTGCTTTTCGGCTTCTTCAGCCATGCCTGCATTGTTGATCTTTTCTCTGAATTCTTCTACTTCAGAGGATTGTTCATCGTGATCACCCAATTCGCGTTGGATGGCTTTGATTTGTTCTCGTAAGAAGTAATCCTTCTGTACTTTTTCAATTTCAGAACGGGCATCGTTTTGTATCTTTTGACCAATTTCAAGTAATTCGGTTTCGCGGGCTTGAATCGTAACCAATTTCCGTAGTTTATCACTAAGCGAATCAAGTTCCAGGATTGCCTGTGCACTCTCTAAATCCATCCGCTGAAAATTGGCAATCGTGTAAACAGTTTGGAGCGGATCTTCCAGGTTCATTATAGAACTTACCAATTCTCGCGGTATGGAAGGGATCAATTCGGCGATATGGCTGAATTGATCTTTAGCACTGCGTACCAAGGCTTCAGACTCAAGATCATTTTCTGATGATTCTGGAATTAAATCGATCTTGGCTTTTAAGTAAGGCTCCAGTTGTACGTATTCGGCGACTCGAAAGCGGGAAATTCCCTGTACGAGCAGGCGGATGGTATCGTCCGGTGCGCGAAATAGACGGTGAACAATAGCGACTGTGCCAACGTCATATAAATCTTTAGGCTCTGGCATCTCGATATTTGGGTCGCGGGTGGCGATCAAACCGATTATCCGTTCTTCACTGTTGATAACCTCATCCACCAGTCGTACTGAGCGTGGTTGTCCAATAGTGAGGGGGACGACAGTGGTAGGATAAATAACTAAACCGCGAAGCGGTAAAATTGGAATTTCAGAAGGGATTTTCTGTTCCTGATCTGATGTATCTCCGTTCTCTTTTATCTCACTTTGAGGAAGTGGCAAGATTTCGGAAGATGACAATAACGTAGACAGTAAGTTTTCAGATGAAGTCTCACTGGAAGTATGGAAAGTGGGCGATTTAATTTTATTTATAGGCATAACTAGTTCCGTCATGTTGTTTTTATCCATTAAATGGTTTGTTATTATAACATGCCTGTTTCTGAAATCTCTATGTTAAATATACTGTATGAGTGTAAGATATATCATAGAAACTGACGATTCAATTGTATGAATTTGGTAAAAGTGAATGAATTGTGATAAAATCAGAACTTCAGGTGATTTAGGATGGAATTAATAATTCGAAAACGTCTCTCTCGTACCTTTATCGCGCTTAAGTACCCCAATTACCGTCTTTGGTTTATCGGTCAACTGGTTTCTCTAGTTGGTACCTGGATGCAGGCAACCGCCCAAGGTTTTTTGGTTTACCAATTAACTCAATCTCCGGCGTATTTAGGTTATGTAGCCTTTGCGAATGGAATTCCATCTTGGTTGTTCATGCTTTATGGGGGTGTTATCGCTGACCGTATGTCGCGTCGTACGTTGATGATCATTACGCAAACGGCGATGTTGATCCTGGCTTTCGTCCTGGCTGCTTTGGTTTTTACAAATTTGATTCTTCCCTGGCATATATTGGTGTTAACCTTCTTGCTTGGTATAGCGAATGCCTTCGATGCTCCGACGCGCCTGGCTTTTGCCGTAGATTTGGTTGATGACCGGGCAGATTTGATGAATGCAATTGCACTGAATGCCACAATGTTCAACGCTGCAGCGATTGTCGGACCTGCAGTGGCAGGTTTGGTATATGCCTGGGTTGGTCCGGGTTGGTGCTTTACGATAAACGGGGTATCATTTATTGCTGTTATCATTGCGT
>JBAXBF010000002.1:0-33664 GCA_037142095.1 Chloroflexota bacterium | reverse complement strand
AGGACGCCGTCCAATACTTTGATGACGCGCGGGATGCGTTTTGCCAGACCGACGTCATGGGTAACCATGATGAATGTTTTCCCCTGAGAGACCAGATCTTCAAAAAGGTGGAAGACTGAATCGGCGGTTTTGCTATCCAGGTTACCGGTTGGTTCGTCACCAAGAATGAGTGGCGGGTCATTAGCTAGCGCCCGCGCGATGGCGGCACGCTGCTGCTGACCACCCGAGAGCGTGGTGGGCATTTTGTGAGCTTGATCGGCGATGCCGACCATATCCAAAAGCATCATGGCGCGTTCGTACCGCTGGCGAGGTGTCCACATACGGCAGAAATCCATGGGGAGTGTGACGTTTTCGATGATCGATAATGTAGGCAATAATTGAAAGAACTGAAAGACGACGCCGATATGGATACCGCGAAAGCGTGCCAGGCGGTTCTCATCCATCGCATTCAGGCTTTCACCGACAATATTGATCGCACCGGAGGTTGGGCGGTCGATGCCGGTGATCATGTTGATCAATGTGGATTTTCCAGAACCACTCGGACCGACGACACCAACCAGCTCCCCTTTTCCTACATTGAGATAAATGTGCTTCAAAACATGTATCTTACCTGCCGGTCCCTGAAAGTCTTTGACGATGTCTTCCAGTTGGACAAGGTGTTCAGCGGGGTTAAGTTCCAGTTTTCCGTTGCCGTTGTTCTTTATCATAATTAAAATCCTTCAATAAACGATTAATCGTTTTTTTATTCGTAGCTGATTGCTTCGCGCACTGTAATTCGCATGGCGTTTTGGGAAGGCACGATGCTGGCAAAGATAGAGATGAGTGTGACGACTCCAAACCAGATGCCTAAGCCGGGGAATGAGTAGGTGAACATGAGCGGAGCGTTGAAAAATGCCATCCCGATGCGGTAGCTCAGTGCCTGTCCCAACGGAAAGGCAATCAAACCAGCCAGAAACCAACTGAGCCAGCCGATTATTACGCCTTCGGTAACCGTGATTTGCATCAGGTCACCGCTGGAGGCACCGACGGCGCGCATTACGCCGATTTCACGGGTGCGTTCGATGACGTTGATCCCCATTGTGCCCATCAGGCTGATACCGCCGACCAGTGCCAGAATCATGGCGACGGTAATCAGAACGCTCGTTAGAATCTGGATGCGGGCTTCCAAGAGTTTGAAATTCTCGGTCGCAGTTTGAATTTCTTTCACACGATATCCAGCCTGGGTCAGATGGGTAACAATTGTATTTCCTAAGGAGGTCAAAAAGATTTTGTCGTGATAAGAAGTGGTGATTTCCAGGGAGTTTACCATACCAACACTGTTGGTTATTTGTGTAAAAGGTTCGTAATTGACATAGGTCATAGGGGTTTGACCAACGCCGACAACGCCACGAATTTCACCGACGATGTGCCAGGTTGTCTTGCGCTCGCCGAATTTTAGAACAATGTCACTGCCAATATGCAGGTCGGGTTCGCGGTCGAAGACATATTGGTTGACGACAATGGCATTGGTGTCATCGGGGTGGAGCCAGCGCCCAGCCAACATCACTGGTGCGAGAAGTTTTGTGTTCGCGGGTGCGGCGATGACATTCATCGGGTCACTATCTGTGCCATCACTGCGGTAGCGCGGAGCGCTGGTGGTCCGCCAGCCTTCGAGGGCTTGTACACCGGGTGTCTGGGTGACGATAGGTGAGACTTCTTCTAAATGGTAGGTGCGATTGAGACTGATCAACAGATCATAACGGCTGAACTGGTCGAGCAAGTTATACGCTGTATTCAGCAGAGAAGCATTCAGGCAGAAAACTGCCACGAAAACACCGCCACCGAGTGAGAGGGTAAAGAGGGTCATACCCAACCGCCAGCGTTTACGAAATGTGTTGCGCAGTGAGAGCATTACTGGTCCAGATAATCCGCGCAATTTTCCCAGGATATGTTCGATGATACCCATTTTAAAACCAGCATCCAGCCCTTGAGAGCTGATTGCTTCTCGTACGGTAGTAAACAGTGTGCTGGAGATGATGGGTTTGAGGGATGCCAGTAAAGCCACGAGAAGGGCAACCACGATTTGGACGCCAATGACCCATGGGATGACAGCGGAGGTGATAATATCGAAATTCAACATCGCAGCCACAAATTTGCACAGTTCCAGGCTGACGATTATTGAGAGCGGGACGCCAATCAGAAGGGCGAGAACGCCCATGAACAAAGCGAAGACGAGATAAAGACTGAAAACTTGATTTAATTGCCCGCCAATGATACGCATGATGCCGATTTGGCGGATTTGCTGGGTGAGCACGGCATCCATCGTGTTGGCGACCATCACGATGCTGATGATGACCAAGAGAAAGCCGGTGATTGTCAAGATAAGGATGATTGTTTGGAAATTGTTTTCGACGGGAGGGCGGTTAGGGTATTGAGGGACATTAACTGTATTGACTGTCCAGCCGTCCCATTCGATGTGCTCACGAATGCTGTTCATGATTTCATTGACGGTATTTCGGTCGTTGGGTTTTCCATTGAGCGAGATAAGGAGTTTATTGAAAGCACGCGGCTCGTCGATCCATTGCAGAGTGTCAAAAGAGATGTAACCGGCGGCATTGTTAGTAACATCACTGGGGAAGATGGTAACATCTTTGACCACTCCGACGATGGGTATTCTGCGCTGCAGCCCGTTGATGGTTTCTACTAATAGGGTGTCGCCGAGATTTACACCCATCAATTTAAGGGATGACCGCTCGACGACTAACCCATTCTGAGGCGGGGGCCAGGTGCCGCTTTCTAATTCGACACGGTTCAAGCGGATATCGTCGAATTGATCGATGGCGATCAATTGCAGAGTGCGCCATTCCTCGGTTGTTTTCCCGGTGAATGTGTTGGGTGGGACGAGCACGCGCATTTCCACCGCCCGCACAGCGTCTGCTTCGGCAACCTGCGGGAATTTGCGGATGTGTTTAACCAGACCATCGTCGAAATTTCGTACCTGAAATGAGGCAGTAGCGGCAGAGGCGGCGTTGTATTGGATTTCTATATTTTGCATGAGGATGACGCGTTCTGCCAAGACTGTGCCGAGTCCGAACACACCCACGGCAATAGAGATGATCGCCAGTCCCAAACGAGAACGGTTATACCAGAAATCATTGATGACTTTGTGCCAGCGCGGGCTGATGAGGATATCCCAGTTAATAATAGATTTGACAGACATGCTTATACCTTACTCGGTTCGTTTGAGATGATTCCATGCAGATAGACATCGATAAAAGTGTCTAACGCATTTTCACGGAAGGATTGAGGACTTGCTGGAGCGATTAAGACATCCGTTAAATAAAAAGAAAAGATGAAGCCGATCATCAGGCGCATCAATAGAAGCGGGGGGATATTACGCATTTTAAGATTGTTCTCTTGAAGTGATTGGGCAATATTGACACCCATTGGATAAACCATCTGGAATATTTCACGAATATGAATGCCGTTGAATTCCACTGCTTCGATGAACATCAATTGTAGAAAGCCTGGTTTCTTATCCAAGAGTGTCATGATCTGGTAGATGGCATTGCGCATAAAGATTTCCACATCTTCTCCACTGACGGCTGCCAGGGCGGGTAAGAAATCGTGATATGGATGAAATTCAAGGAAGACAGCATGAAATATCTCTTCTTTGCTGGGGTAATGATTGTAGATGCCGCCCAGAGCGATGCCGGCTTTTTCGGCAATCTGGCGCATGGAAGTGCCGTGATAACCCTGGTGAACAAAAAGGTCATAGGCAGCCAGTAGAATTTCTTTGCGGGTGTTCTCGCCTTTAGATGGAAGTGTTTCTGTCATATTGGTTCTCTTATATAAACGAACGTTCGTTCATATTTCAATTATAGCACCTTTTTCCCCTGCGTCAAGAGGTAAAAGGTTTTCTCTAAATTGGATTTGTAAACAACGATATATTATGGGACTAATTCTCACTATATATTCATTATTGACATGATTTTAGATTTGAAGTAAACTCAGCTCTACGCAGAAAAGCATAGACCTGATGAGGGGATTGACTTCAAAAAGTGCGGAATCTAACGAATAGCGAATCGGTTAATCATGACAAACGAATTTGAAGGTATAGGTTAGAGGATGCGCCTGCTTTGTCTGGGTGTTTCCCATCACACTGCTCCCGTTGAACTCCGTGAGCGATTAAATAAATCGTCTGAGAGCCCCCATTGCGACTTTGTGGTTAAGGGGCGAAAAAGCTCAATCTTTGAACTCGCTGTCTTATCTACTTGTAACCGCTTGGAAGTATATGCGTCGGTGCCAGATCATGGGATTCCGGGCGAGAATCATGACCAGCTTTTTAATCCCCTTTATCAGTATGTTGCCGAAATGAGCGGTGTTTCGATCTCCGAGTTTGGGGCGCATACGTATCATTATTCAGATATGGATGCCGTCCGCCATCTTTGCTGGGTTGCAGCCGGTCTCGATTCGATGGTTTTAGGGGAGCCGCAGATATTAGGGCAGGTTTCACAAGCACATGAAATGGCACTTGGTTTGGGGAATGCCGGGCATGTTATCTCTTCGTTGTTTCGGACTGCGATTCAAGCCGGAAAGCGAGTGCGGACAGAGACGGCTATCGGGCGACGACCAACCAGTTTGAGTTCTGTGGCTGTTCACCTGGCAGAGAGCGTGGCTGGAGATTTGGAACAGCGCCGGGTTTTGGTGATCGGAGCAGGTAAGATGGGGGGATTGATCGTCGAAATCTTAAAAAGCCATTGTGCAGCCGATGTAACCATTACAAGCCGTACTTTCGAACATGCGCAGAAAATGGCGGACGACCTAGGTTGTAAGGCGCTGCCTATCGATCAATTGCAAAATATGATGGCAGGTTCCGAGGTAGTGTTTACTGCCATGACTTCACCTCATTTTATCATTCATTACGATATGGTTGATAAAGCGATATCCGGGCAGAGGGAGCGTTCGATGTTAATGGTCGATTTGGCATTACCGCGCAATATTGATCCAGAGGTAAAGAAAATTCCGCAAGTAAATTTATTGGATCTGGATGACCTTCAATCTTGCTCGGAGCAGTCGATCGATACACGGAAGGGCGAAATACCGCGAGCTGAGATGATCATCCATGAGGAAGTAAATGCGTTCGAGAAATGGCTTGGAATAATTCCGGTGATTGGTGAGTTGCATAAAAAAGCCGAAGATATCCGCCAACGTGAAGTGGAGCGGACTCTTCGCCAACTTCCTGATCTTGAACCGCGGGTAAATGAACAAATTGAAATATTATCTCGTTCCATCGTTACGAAATTACTTCATGAACCTACCATGCGCCTGCGGAAGGAAGCCAATCATGTCAACCTGGTAGGATATACAGAAACCCTGTCGCTTCTGTTTGACCTTTCCGACCATACTCACAAAATACCAGAGAGTAAAAAGCCAAAATGCAAACCTTGACAACGCGTACCATCAAACTTGGCACACGTACTTCCAAACTTGCCCGCTGGCAGACGGATTATATCTTGAGTCTGCTTAACAAAGCCCACCCTGATCTTCACTACCGGGTAGTGGAATTTGTTACTCAGGGTGATAAGGTGCTTGACCGTCCATTACCGGAGATTGGTGGTAAGGGAGTCTTTACAGAGGAATTGGAAAGAGGGCTGCGTTCAGGGATGATTGATTTAGCCATCCACTCTCTGAAGGATTTACCCATCGAAGATATTCCCGGCTTGAGTATCGCCGCAGTAAGTAAACGCTTTGATGCGCGGGACGTCTTAATTTCTGCCAAGGGTTGGACGCTTGCAACGCTGCCGGGTGGGGCTCGGGTGGGTACATCAAGTCTGCGACGTGCAGCGCAATTACTGGCTTTCCGCCCGGATTTAAGTATTTTATCTTTGCGGGGGAATGTCGATACACGCATTCGCAAAGCGATGCAGGAAGATTATGATGCGGTCATTCTGGCGGCAGCAGGGGTTCTACGCCTGGGATTGGAACATTCTGTTACTGAGTTTCTACCGATTAATGTAATGCTGCCAGCCCCCGGACAGGGGGCGATTGCGGTGCAAGCGCGATCGATCGATTTGGAATTGAAAGAGCTCCTGATGAGGATTGATCATCCAATGACGAATATTGCTGTTACTGCTGAACGCACGTTTCTGGCGGCGCTTGGCGGAGGCTGCTCAGTTCCGGTGGGTGCCTATGCTGAATGTGATGACACAAGCATTGAATTAAACGGTATCGTAGCATCAATCGATGGTCAGAAGGTCATCCGTGTCTCGGGAAAAGACTCCGATCCGCGGGTATTGGGTCGAAGGTTGGCTGACCAGGCATTGGCGCAGGGGGCAGGAGAATTGCTGTTATGAATGGATTGGCTGGTAAACGAATTCTTGTAACGCGTCCTCAAGACCAGGCTTCGGCTTTGATAGAAAAACTTAATGTTTATGGGGCAGAGTCGATTGCGTTTCCTACGATTAAAATTGCTTCATTAGATGACCCTGCACCCTTGTTTCAGGCAATTGTCGAGCTGAGATCTTACCGTTGGGTGATCTTTACAAGTGTGAATGGAGTATCTGAGTTTTGGAAATACCTGACTGCCTGCGGTCAAAATGAGGAGGCATTTGTTGGTATCGACGTGGCGGCGATTGGTCCGGCAACTGCCGAAGCTTTGAGAGAGCGCGGTGTGGAACCGCGTTTTATGCCGGATGAATATATCGCCGATGCGATTGCTGCAGGTTTGGGGGATGTACAAGGCGAACGTATCTTATTGCTGCGGGCTGATATTGCCCGTAAATCGCTTAAAGAGGAACTCGAAAAACGTTCTGCTATCCCGAATGAAGTTGCGGTCTATCACATACAGTCTGCAGACTTCTCACAAGACGTATTAATGGAGTTTGAAAGAGGCATTGATATCATCACGTTCACCAGCGCCTCGACAGTCCGAAATTTTATGAAACTGATGGAAAATCAATCTTTTCCTTCATTGAGCCAGGCTGTGATTGCTTGTATCGGTCCTATTACGGCTGATGCTGCCAGAGAGTGTGGGCTAGATGTTCATGTGATTGCTGCTGCTTATACGACTGACGGCTTGGTTCAAGCCTTGGTCGATTACTTTAATCCTACCCCTTAAAGGAATAGCTTTTAATGAAAAACCAAGACAATCCAACCAGTATTTCACGGCAAACTGCGACAACCGGTTTCCCAACTGGCAGACCGCGCCGCCTACGGATAACACCGCAGATGCGAGATATGGTGCGCGAGACCAGCTTAGATCCAAAGGATTTTATTTATCCCTTATTTGTAATGCACGGACAAGGAATTAAGAATGAAATTTCTTCCATGCCGGGTGTGTTCCAATGGTCTTTAGATTTATTGGTTGATGAGATCAAGTCGATTGCCGGTTTAGGTATTCCTGCTGTTGTTCTCTTTGGGCTGCCTGCTCACAAAGATCCGATTGGGATTGAGAATTTTGCGGCGGATGGTATCGTGCAGCAAGCTACCCGGTTAATAAAAAATATGATCCCCGAAATGGTTGTGATTACGGATGTGTGCTTGTGTGAATATACCGATCATGGACATTGTGGCGTACTTAATGTGGGAGGGGCTGACCGCCCGCAGCCGCAACTGCCTGAAGGTTATGTGTTGAATGACCAGACTCTGGAAATTCTGGCGAAAACCGCTGTATCTCATGCCGAGGCAGGAGCGGATATTGTTGCTCCTTCTGGTATGTTAGATGGCATGGTTGCGGCTATACGGAGCAACCTGGATAGCACTGGTTTTGAGCATATTCCCATCCTGTCATACTCGACCAAGTATGCATCTGGTTTTTACGGACCTTTCCGGGAAGCAGCGCAGGGTGCACCGAAATTTGGTGACCGAAAAAGCCATCAGATGGACCCGGCGAATGTGCGCGAAGCCCTACGCGAGACTGAATTAGATATCGCTGAGGGAGCCGATATGTTAATGGTCAAACCGGCTTTGCCGTACCTGGATATAATTCGGCTCGTGCATGACCATTATCCACAATATCCATTGGCTGCTTATAATGTAAGTGGTGAATATGCGATGGTCAAAGCCGCCAGTTCTAAAGGGTGGGTAGATGAACAGAGGGTGGTCCTCGAAATTTTGACGGGTATCAAACGGGCAGGCGCAGACCTGATTATCACTTATCATGCAAAGGATGCAGCGCAATGGTTATAAAAAATTCTGAGACTTCGCAACGGTTTTTACGGGCTTGCCGGCGTGAGCCAGTGGATTGTACTCCGGTCTGGTTCATGCGCCAGGCGGGACGTTATATGAAAGAATACCGTGCTATTCGAGCAAAACACACACTATTGGAAATTTGTTTGCAGCCTGAATTGGCTGCTGAGGTTACTTTGCAGCCGGTGGAAGCGTTTGGGGTGGATGCAGCGATCATATTTGCAGATATATTACTGCCTCTTATCCCAATGGGGATAGATTTGAAATTTGAGGCTGGCGAAGGACCTGTGATCTATAATCCGATTGGAAGTGCGAAGGATGTGGCTGCTCTGAAGACTGTCGAGCCACGTGAGTCGTTGAACTATGTGCTTAAAGCAGTGAATCTGGTGCGGCATGAATTGGACGGAAAGACCCCTTTGATTGGTTTTGCGGGTGCGCCTTTTACGCTTGCCAGTTATATGATCGAGGGCGGTGCGTCGCGTAACTATATCAAAACAAAAAAGATGATGTATTCCAAACCACAGATTTGGTATAACTTGATGGAAAAATTAAGACGCGTCATCGCGGATTATTTACTTGCTCAAGTCGAAGCGGGTGCCCAGGCAATACAGCTTTTTGATAGTTGGAGTGGAAACCTCAGCCCAGAAGATTATCGTGAGTATGTTTTGCCTCATTCGCGATCAATATTTCAGGCACTTGCTCCTACCGGAGTCCCCACGATCCATTTTGGGACTGGAACAGCCATGCTGCTAACGGCGATGAAAGAAGCAGGTGGGGATGTTATCGGTCTGGATTGGCGAACACCGTTGGATTGGGGTTGGGATGAATTGGGATACGATGTCGCTGTGCAGGGTAATCTTGATCCAGTTGTATTATTCGCCCCAAAATCCGAACTTGAGCGGCGTATTTATTTGATATTGAGGCAGGCGAATGGACGTCCGGGGCATATCTTTAACCTTGGGCACGGGATTCTCCCTGAAACGCCTGTGGATAATGTAAAAGCTGCAATTGATATGGTTCATGAGTTGTCGGTGAAAACGCTAGGGTAAAAATTTCAAGTATCTGGTATAGTTAAGGCAAGCCATTATCAATATGCAGTTTGACGTAAGGAGAAACCATGGACAGCTTAAAAAAATTTATTAGCCATAATCGGATACTCAACATGTTAAAAGGCTTTTTCTTTCCACCAGCAGGTGTGCCTTTATGGGTACGTATTCTTCCTTATGCTGTATTGGGAATATTAACCATTGTGGTATTGGTAGCCGGGACTTATGCGTGGGATTATACGAATTCGCCAGCATTTTGTGGCACCACTTGCCATACCATGCCGCCAGAGTATCAGGCATATAATGTATCCCCCCACGCGCGGGTGGATTGCGTTGAATGCCATATTGGAAAAAGTTTCCTTGCCACCCGTATTACGCGTAAAGCTGGCGATATCAGCCATATTATTGATTTGGTGTTTTCAAATTATGAATATCCCATATATGCGACTAAAATGCGCCCTGCCAGGGACACTTGTGAACTTTGTCATTTCCCTGAAAAATTTTCAGATGATAAGTTTCGTGAAATTAAACAACATCAGAATGACGAAGCCAATACCGCAGTCTCGACTTATATCTACCTAAAAACAGGGGGTGGCAGTCATCGTGAAGGATTAGGGAAAGGGATTCACTGGCACATCGAAAATCCAGTCTATTATCTTCCAACAGATGCTTTGGAACAAACAATTCCCTATGTACGCGAGGTTGATGAGAAGGGAAATGCGCAGGGATATTATGTTGATGTCGTATCAGGGGTTAAGTCAGATACAATCAAAGACGAGAATTTGAAAAAAATGGATTGTATTACCTGCCATAACCGGATCTCTCATCTTGTTCCTCAACCTGAAGAAGCGGCAGACCAACTCATAAATCGGGGAGTTATTTCTCAAAAAATCCCAGAGGCTCGGATAAAAATGGTGGAAGTCCTGCGTGCTAAGTACGATTCGAGCGAGCAGGCTTTGAAGGCAATTGGCGAGTTGGATAAATATTATCAAGAGAAATACCCGGATTTTTATACAGAAAATTCTCAATTAGTAACCGACATGATCTCAGCCGTAAAAGGTACTTATAACCAATCGATCTTTCCATCCCAAAAAATCGCATGGGAGACGCATCCGACCAATATAGGACATAATTATTTTCCTGGTTGTATGCGCTGTCATGATGGAAAACACCTCAATTCAAAGGGTGAGGCAATTCCGTTGGAGTGCAACCTATGCCATTCTATTCCGGTGGTAGTTGGTCCAGATAAATTTGTCGCTAATATTGAGATTAGCCGGGGACCTGAACCTGAGTCGCATAAGAACTCGAACTGGATTAATTTGCATCGCAGTGCTTTTAATCTGACCTGTTCTACCTGCCATACGATGAAAGATGCTGGCGGAACCAGTAATACATCTTTTTGTTCGAATAGCGCATGTCATGGGACCGTTTGGAAATATGCGGGCTACGATGCACCTGGTTTACGAGAAATCATCCAGAAGCAGTTGAAAGAAGTGGCTCCCCCGCCAGAGCCAACGACACCGGCTTCGGCGCCTAGCGCAGGAGGGGAAGCAACCGCAGCTTTGACGTACACAGACAAGGTTGGGGCGATCTTCCAGCAAAATTGCGGGAATTGTCATGGCGGTCAGGGTACAACGATGAAAGGATTGAATCTCACCACGTATAAAACTCTTATGGCAGGTGGTGAAAATGGCGCTGTGATCCAGTCTGGTGACGCGGATAATAGTTTATTAATAAAGACAATTGGTGGGGCACAACCTCATTTTGCACAGTTATCTGCTGAGGATCTGGATCTGGTTAAAAAATGGATTGCTGCGGGCGCTCCTGAGGGAACACCTTCTGTACAAGAAACGCCGACTCCCGGCGCCGGTGAAATTAGCCAGGCAAAGTCATGGGATGGAGGTATTCAAACCATGCTTGCCAGCCGCTGCGTCATGTGCCATGCTGAAGGCGGTATGGGCGCTGAGAAGGTAATTTTTACAGGTTACCAGGATGCAATTAAAGGCGGTGAGGAAGGTGGTGTAATTGTCCCCGGTAATTCTAAAGAAAGTGAGTTGGTTCAAGTTCAATTAAAAGGTGGACATCCTGGACAATTGACGAAAGAAGAATTAGACCAGATTATTGCATGGATTGACGCAGGAGCCATTGAGAAATAAAAAAATCAGGCTGCCAAGTAGGAAATTGCAGCAGATCCAGAAGGAACAGTGAGGAGATAAACTCGATGGAAATATCTAAATCAAGGCAGTTTTTTGCAGAGGCACAAATGCTTTTGCCGGGGGGGGTTGATTCACCCGTACGCGCCTTTCGCGCTGTTGGCGGTCAACCTTTATTCATCGAGCGCGGTGAGGGAGCCTATTTGCAAGATGTGGATGGGAACCGGTTTATCGACTATGTTTTATCCTGGGGACCGTTAATCCTGGGGCATGCCAATCCGAGTGTAGTCTCCGCAATAAAGGAAGCTGCCGCCTGTGGAACAAGTTTTGGCGCACCCAGCCCGTTGGAAAACAAATTGGCTAAGTTGATCCAGGCGTTTATGCCATCCATGGAAATGATGCGCTTTGTTAACTCGGGGACGGAAGCGACGATGACTGCCCTGCGTCTGGGGCGTGCATTTACGGGAAGAAATAAAATCATCAAATTTGAGGGATGCTATCATGGGCATGCCGATATGTTACTGGTGAAGGCAGGCTCAGGCGTAGCAACGCTTGGTCTGCCTGATTCGCCAGGAGTTCCTGCGGGCTATGTGGCGGATACGTTGGTTGCACCTTATAATGATCTAATCGCGGTTCAACAGCTATTCGAGAAATTTCCGTCTGAAATCGCGGCAGTTATCATCGAACCTGTTGCCGGTAATATGGGGGTTGTACCGCCCGTTGAGGGCTTTTTGAAAGGACTACGTGACATTACAAAAGCGGAAGGAGCTTTGTTGATTTTTGATGAAGTGATGACAGGTTTTCGAGTTCATCCTGGCGGTGCTCAGAAACTGTATGGTGTCCAACCGGATTTGACCACGCTCGGAAAGGTAATTGGTGGTGGTTTGCCGGTAGGAGCGTATGGTGGAAAAAAAGAAATCATGCAATTGATCGCACCTTCTGGGGCTGTTTACCAGGCGGGAACTCTATCCGGTAACCCATTGACGATGGCGGCAGGGATCGCAACCCTGACTGAATTACAAAAGCCAGGGACATGGGAGATGCTCGAGGCACGTTCGGCTGAACTGGTTACTGGGATGAGTCAGGCGGCTAAGGAAGCCAAAATTAATACTGTCGTCCAAAGAGTGGGAACGATGTTTACCACTTTCTTCACAGATCAAGCGGTGATCAACTGGGAAACTGCCAAGTCGGCTAACACAGAAAAATATGCGCAATATTTCAGGGCGATGCTCGAGAAAGGGGTTTATTTTGCGCCCTCTCAATTCGAAGCTGGATTTATGTCAACAGCCCACCGCGAAGAAGATATTATAAAAACGGTTGCCGTTGCTCAAGAGGCTTTCAGGAGCCTTTTTTAGACGGGGGTTGTAGAAACGGGTAGGGTAGCGTTGCTAAACATAATTATGAAATCGTCAGAAGAAAAGAAGCCCCCCAGTATTCAATGGTTAGATTTATCGGATGCCGCTCAGTTCCTGGATGTGCATTTTACGACGCTGCGACGTTGGGCTGATACCGGTAAAATAAACTATATCCGTACTCCAGGTGGGCGCAGACGTTTTTCGATGGCAGATTTGGAACAATTCCGTTCCTCTTTACGCCAGGCAGAGGTAACCCCCTATCCTGCCAAATTTCCCAGGGAACAGCCGAATGATATTGTGCACCGGCAGATCGCTACAGAAATCTCACAACAGGAATATTGGCTGTACCGTTTTACTGATGTCCAGAGACTAAAATTTAAATATACCGGACAGATGCTCTTCGGTTTATTAATGCAGTACAACAGCCGTACCGAAGGTGAGGAAGTGTTTTTACAAGAGGCGGAGCGAATAGCAAGGGATTATGGATCCGTTTGTTTTCAATCTGGAATGTCCATTACTGAGACTGCGCAAGCATTTATCTTTTTCCGCCGTTCGATTATGGGGATGGTTTCTAAAACGAATGCAGTCTTTCGGCAAAGAGATGAAGCCGGTCAACGCCTGTTAAGCAAAACGCTGGATTTTATGGATACCTTGCTTCTGGCGACCATTGAAGGTTACTCTAAACAAAATGATAATTTACTTTCGGAAGGATGATTTAAGAAAATGCAATTAATCCGCCAACCTGCGTATGATGTTAATAGTCGCCCATTCTTGGTGATTTGGGAGACTACCCAAGCCTGTGATATTGCCTGCCGGCATTGCCGGGCAGAAGCAAAACCAGAACATGACCCGCTGGCGATGAGCTTTGAAGAGGGTTGTGGTTTGATTAAACAAGTTGAACAGCTAGGTAAGCCGAATCCTTTATTTGTGCTTACTGGAGGAGATCCATTCAAAAGAAAAGATATATTCGACCTGGCTGGATATGCCAATCAATTAGGATTGATGCCGGCTGTATCTCCTTCCGCGACACCCCTTCTGACAATAGAAAACTTGCAACGTCTAAAAGATAATGGCGTGCGGGCGATTTCGCT
Source organism: Chloroflexota bacterium (assembly GCA_037142095.1). Classification (GTDB taxonomy): domain Bacteria; phylum Chloroflexota; class Anaerolineae; order Anaerolineales; family DRKV01; genus JBAXBF01. Next base: position 19,850 of record JBAXBF010000002.1, on the reverse strand, counting down.
CAGCGTTGATGGCTCTCATGCGGCACTGCATGATGATTTCCGGCGTGTGGAAGGTTCTTATGATTGGACGGTTAACGGTTGGATGTTGGCGCGTTCTATGGGATTGAAGGTGCAAATTAATACGACAGTTACCCGCTATAATCTGAGTGATTTGCCATCCATGTTTGCATTAGTCAGATCGCTGGGCGCCATGACGTGGAGTTTATTCCTGTTAGTGCCAATGGGACGTGCCTTATTGGAAGATGAAGTTTCTCCGGATGACTATGAATCCGTGATGAATTTCTTATATGATGCTTCTAAGTTTATCAGCGCAAAAACGACCGAAGGTCATCACTACAAACGCGTCGTCTTGCAACGTTCAGCCCTGGAAAAGCGCCAGTTACCGATGGAAGATTACATGCATCTGAATGATACTTACTATAAGCTTAAGGAAGGTCTGGACGCTGTGACCCTCGGAACGGATTTGCCGCCGGCAGGGGATCGTATCCGGCGTACTCCGATGCATATCAACTCAGCGAGTGGTTTCGTTTTCATCTCGTTGAAAGGTGATGTTTATCCCAGTGGATACTTACCGGTTAAAGCTGGCAACATCAAAGAGACTCCATTGGGAGAAATCTATGTGTCCAGCCCGATCTTCCAATCTTTACGTGATCCATCGAAATTAGAAGGGCGTTGTGGTCGTTGTGAATTTAATACCGTATGCGGTGGATCGCGTTCACGAGCCTATGCCATGACGGGTGATCTTTTCGCTGAAGAGCCTTATTGCACTTATGAGCCTGGAACTTTCCCGTTTTCAGCAGAAATCCCAGAACTGAGTGGTAAACATTAATATTTCCTGGCTATTCACGTATACTGGAGAAATGAGACAATGAAACCTGCTGTATTATTAATGGCATATGGGGCGCCAGAGAACCTGGATGAAATTGAGGCTTTCTTACTGCATGTGCGTGGAGGACGGGTTAGTTCTCCGGAATTCATTGAAGAGATTAAAAAGCGTTATCGTCTAATTGGGGGAGGATCTCCACTTTTGGAGATTACTCGATCTCAGGCGCAGGCTCTGGAATCGCAATTAAATATTGAGTACAAATCAGAAAACAGTAGTTCTTTCCGAGTTTATGTTGGGATGAGGCATTGGAAGCCAACCATTAAAGAAGCTATAAAGAAAATCGTAATGGATGGATATAGCGATGTGGTTGCTTTGTGTATGGTTCCTTACTATTCTCGGATGACGGTAGGTGCCTATTTTGTTGCGCTTGAAGAAGCGCAGGAGAGCCTGAAAAATGAAGATGTTTTACAAGCAAGACTCAACATACTTCCTATTGATAGCTGGCATATTCAGCCTGATTATATTCAAGCCATTGTAGAGAAGACTAAGGAGGGCTTGAAGCAGTTTTCAGACGTTGAACAGGAACAAGTATCTATTATTTTCACTGCACATAGTCTGCCGGCATCTATTGTGGCACAGAGTGATCCGTATTGTTCCCAATTGGAGGAGACAGCCGGTCTGGTTGCAAAGGAATTAGGTCTCGAACGCGAGCGTTGGCAGCTTTGTTTTCAGAGTATGGGTGCTGCTCCGGTCGAATGGTTGGGTCCACAACTCAAAGATGTGATCGAGCAAAAGAGCCGCGAGCATTGTTCTCGTTTGCTCATTGTTCCAATTGGCTTCTTAGTAGACAATGTGGAAATATTATACGATATTGATATCGATGCACGCCAGTATGCCTCCGAGCGGGGCATCCATCTGGAACGCACTCGATCTTTAAACACATCTTCTCTGTTGATTCGAGCATTAACCGAAATTGTTAAGCAGAAAACAGAATCGATGTGTTGATTCTTGTGGAAAAACTATGGAAAAAAAGAAGAATGTAATCATCATTGGCGGGGGAATTTCAGGACTATCGACTGCGTATCATCTTCAGGAATCTGCTCGGGCTTCAGGTTTGCCGGTTTCTTATACCCTGATTGAGGGTGAAAATCGCCTGGGTGGAAAAATCATCACTGAGCAAGCTGATGGTTTTACTGTTGAAGGAGGACCAGACTGTTTCCTCAGACAAAAACCATGGGCATCGGAGCTATCCCATAAATTAGGGTTGGGAGATGATTTGATGGGTACCAATGATGAGCGGCGGAAGTTGTTCGTGGTCAATAAACGCCGGCTAACCCCTCTTCCAGACGGGGTGATGTTAATCATTCCTACCCGAATCGCTCCTTTTGTAACTTCGACTTTAATTTCCTGGTCTGGGAAGATGCGGATGGGGATGGATTTATTGATTCCTCCTCGCAAAAGTAATGGCGACGAATCGATTGCCAATTTCGTCCGGCGGCGGCTTGGAGAAGAGGCGCTTGAGAAGATTGCTGAACCCTTACTGTCTGGAATTCATGTCTCTGATCCGGAGGATCAAAGCTTGTTGGCAACTTTTCCGCGATTCCGCGATCTTGAATTAAAATATGGTAATTTGATCTTTGGTATGCTGGCACAGATGCGGGCTGCCCAGAAAGCTACCCCCACGAATCCGACACCGGTTGCGCAAAACACGCCATCTTCATTATTTATTACACTTAAGAATGGTTTGGGGCAAGTCATTAATGCTTTAGAGAACCAATTGATGGATGGTCAGATTGTTAAAGGGACGAAGGTGGTGAGTGTTGAAAGAACGGCAGACGGGAGTTATATGGTGGAGACACAAGATGGTAGGAAGTTCGTGGGATGTGCTGTGGTATTGGCTACGCCTGCCTATATCTCTGCAGATTTGTTGAACGGGATTGCTCCAGAATTATCCACTCGTCTAAAAACAATTCGTTACGTTACCACTGCGACCATATCTCTGGGTTATGCACGCAGTGAGTTGAATCATGCGTTACATGGTTTCGGTTTCGTAGTGCCACGCCGCGAGCGGAAAGAAAAGCATGTGGTAACTGCCTGTACCTGGACATCAACTAAATTTAATCACCGGGTGGCGGAAGAAAACGCGCTGATCCGTTGCTTTGTGGGTGGACCGGGGCAGGAAGAAGTAGTGGAACGTGATGATGAAAGCCTGATTCGGGCGGTTCTTCATGACTTGAAAGAGCTAATGGGGATAACCGCTTATCCAGTTTTCATCCGGATTTATCGCTGGCACAAGGCGAATCCTCAATATGATGTTGGACATTTGGATAAAGTTGGCGAAATACAAGCCTTATGTGCTCAATTTTCAGGATTATATGTTACTGGCAGCGCTTTTGAGGGGGTTGGTGTGCCTGACTGTGTTCGCCAGGGAAAACAAACCGCTCAAAAATTAATAACGGATATTGGTTTTTAAGTCCATCGATTCCTGCCTGTGGAACATTCTTTCATTCGCTGGTAATCGTATCCTTCGTTTGTAAATTAAGAATATAATCCCATAGCTCTATCTGAGTGCGCGGCAGCGGTTGTTTTCTGTTACGGACGGCAAAAAGTTCGCGTTCCAAGGTGAGACCAGAAATCTCAATTTCCACAACCCGTCCGGATTTAATTGCTTCGGAGGCAGTGGCTTGAGGAAGGAAAGCGATTCCAATTCCTTTTTCGACTGCACGTAAGATGGCTTCGGAATTGTCAATAATTAAAACGATATGCAGCATGTCGATGCTGATACGGTGTTCATACAACGATTTGATGGTAACATCGCGAATTTCTGATCCCTCTTCTCTAATAATGACTGGTTGTTCTAACAAGCTTTGCGAGGATATTCTGGGATGTTTAGCCAAAGGATGTTTAGCAGGAACGATCAGGCTGATTTTGTCTTTGAGAATAAGGATACTTTCAATATCAGGATGGTCGATGCGCCCATCAACAATTCCAATATCCACCTGTCCTTTTACCAAATAATCCAATGCAGAATCGCGCTTACAAGTTCGAACATTGAATCTTACCTGAGGGAACAATTCCAGGAAGCCTTGAATATAGTCTAATAAGACATAACGCCCCGAACAAGTTGAACAACCAATATTGATCTCGCCATTGATTTCTCCATGTAAAGAAGTGATATCCGTTTTTAAACGGTTAGCACAGGAAAGTAATTCCTTTGCCATAGGGATAAGGGCAATTCCTGCTTCGGTCAGACGGATCGTCCTGCCCTTGCGAATGAATAATTTAGTTCCCAAGCGAATCTCCAGATTACGGATAATCTGGCTGACTGCAGGCTGCGAGAGGTGTAATGTGCGCCCAGTTTCACTGAAATTGCCGTTATCGGCGGCAGATAAAAAAACGACGAGTTCTTGAAGATCAAGCATTTCTATGTATCTCTAATAATAAGTCTAATCATAACTAAGTAGGTCTTAGTTTCATAAGTTAAAGCAAGGTTAATGTCATAACAAAGTGTAATGGAATTAAGTAAATTCATCTATGTTATTATATACTAAAACAATGTATAATCTTATAACTGGTACCCGTTTCATCGGCGTGATTTACGATTCTGAAAGGAGGATTTTATGCATCGAATGAACAACAAGGTTATTCTAATTATAGGTATTGTATTATTTGCTGTTGCTCTCGGTGTAGGTTTGTTCGGATATATTCCGACTTATGCTGCAGGTCCCACACCAACCCCTGCGCCTGCACCGGCTGAAGCAACACCACCCCCATTCACCGCACAGATTGGTGTGGTGGCAATGTACCCTGCGATGGGCGAGATCAATAAGGACACCGGCCGCCCTACTGGAATCCTGGTACCGCGCGGTGATGACCCTAAGAAAACGTATGCCGTATTCAGCCCAGGCACGGCGAATGTCCCGCCTGGTGTACCTGTATATGTCAAAGCCAGTGCCTCAGGTGTTGCTCAGGGTGCTGCCCTTAAAGATTATGCCTGGACAATCAAAGGACCGGATGGCTCGGCTGCGGCGATTGCCAAGGTTGAGAAGGAAGTCCTCGGAATTACGATGGATATGGCAACCTTTACCCCTGATAAAGAGGGTGAATATGCTGTCGGTCTGGTAGTTACGGATGATAAGGGCACGAAGAGCGCGGCTGGCGAACAGAAGATCGTTGTTACCAAATACGTTGGCAATGAAGTCTGTGCAGGCTGCCATAAAGACAGATACGAAGGTTGGTCGAAGACACTTCATGGTACTGCCTTTAAACGCTTCGTGAACGAAAATGCTGAAGGCGAGTATTTCAGCGCCGGTTACGGCTGCGCCCGTTGCCATACTGTAGGGTATTATCCAATAAAAGAATCCACCGGTGGTTGGTGGGAACTCTTTGGCGGTCCAGATAAATGGAAGACTTTTGGTCAAATGATTGCGACGAATGCCTTCAATGAGGAAAAAGGAAAGGACACTTTCTCCAGCCTCGATCCGAAGGTTCAGGCGGTCAGCAATATCGGCTGCGAAGCATGCCATGGTCCAGCAGGGGCACATGTTGCCAAACCTAGCAAAGAATCTGCTCCTGGTGTGAGCTTTGGTTCATGTGCGCAGTGCCATAACGCCAGCGGGCACCATACACGCGGCGGAGCCTATGCCAATTCAGCCCATTCAGAAGCTGCAGATTTAGGTGCGCCTAATGGTCGGGCAGAATGTGCCAAGTGCCATTCATCTCAAGGATCTGTGGATACGATTAACGGTGTGAAGCCGGAAGAAGTAGACAAGAAGATCGGTGAAATTGGCTGCGCAGTTTGCCATGATCCACATGCTCCAGCGAATTCTTTCCAATTGCGCCAGGTCGATACTGTAAAAGTTGGTGCTGTTGAGATTAAAGATGCTGGTCTGTCTGCAAACTGTATGTTCTGTCATAATAGCAATAGTGATCCAAAGAGCATCACGACAGACAAACCCGGCTACCCGCATTACAGCTCCGCTGCTGAGCAGATTGCAGGTATTGGTGGATTTGACTTCGGCTTCAAAATTAAGAATGCTTACCATGTCAATATTGGCAAGGGTGTCATCAACGATGAACATACCAACCAACCCGGCAATATGGGCTTAACTCAGGTGAATGATGGTAAGAATCCAGGTGCATGTGTTTTATGCCATATGTACCGCACACCCGGTGGCGTTTGGGATACCAAGGATAGTATGGCAGTCCCAGGACACCAGAAGATCGGTGGACATACATTCTCGATGGTAACCGAGCAAGATAAGAAGGTTGTCGAGCATGTCGAGCCATGCCAGCAATGCCATCCAGGAGCGACCACATTCAACTTCAACGTCGATGAAGATCTTGATGGCAACGGTAAGATGGAAGGTGCTCAGACCGAAATCAAGAGTCTTTTGGATATGGTAAAGAAGGAGATAGTCAATAAAGCGAAAGCTGAGGGCTTCGAATTGAAGACCCAGGATGGTTATCCTTACTTTGTCTTCCCGCAGGATGCCAAGCCTAGCGTTGAGATAAAAGGCGCGATCTATAACTTCCGTTATGTCAATGGCGTCATGTGGAGCGGCGAAGGTAAAGGTTCTGCAATCCACAACACCTACCGGTCAGCAGGTTTGTTGCAAGCTTCTTACGAGAAGTTGACTGGTAAACCGCTTGAAAAAGCTTCATTGATGTACTCGAAATAGTGAGTATCAAATAGTTTATGTTTACAGGCACAACATAGTTGTGCCTGTAAATCTCTGGAATAATGATAGATCATCCATCTCAAAATTTTTCATTAAATTATGTGGGATGGGGCGCAAAAGTGTCCTATCCCTTTTCTTATATATTGAATTATCTTAAATATCATTCATATCCATTAAGGGACATTTTGCCCCGATGAAAGGAGAATGCCTGTGCATCCTTACAAAAATTATCGAAACCTTGTTATCGCTGTAGTGATTCTGTCCGCCTTCTTGATCGTAGGCAGTGTTAATCTGTTGGGAGAAGGATTGTTGTTTTCAAAGGTGAATGCGAATCCATCTTATCCAATGAAGCAAAGCCAGGATACCACACCGACGCCAGTACCGACGGTCGAAGTAAAAATTGATCATACCAAGTTCCCGATCTTGCAACAAAAATTTGCAACGGGACCAGATGTGACCAAGGCGTGCCTTTCCTGCCATCAGGATTCCGCCAGCCAGATTATGCAAACGAGCCATTGGACGTTGGAAGTCATTGATCCAAATACAGGCGATTCGTTGGGAAAGCGACATCTTATCAATAATACAACTCTTGGACTTGGTTCGAATGAGCCAAGATGTAACAGTTGCCACATTGGTTATGACTATAAGGATAAAACCTTTGATTTTAAGGTTCAGGAGAATGTGGACTGCCTGGCTTGCCATGATACGACCGGTACATACAAGAAATTCCCGGCTGGCGCAGGAAATCCAGCGTATGAACCCAAAGAGTTTGACGGGAAGATATGGGAAGCCCTTGATTTAAGTGCTATTGCTCTTAATGTGGGTAAAACCAGCCGCCAGACTTGTGGAAACTGTCACTTTTCTGGGGGTAGTAAGGATGTCGTGAAACATGCGGATCTTGATCCGAGCCTCTTGAACACAACCAAAAAAGTGGATGCCCATATGGGGGTGGATGGACTTAATTACCAATGTACGGAATGTCATAAAACGACAAACCATAAAATCTCCGGCACTCTATATTCAGGAGATGCAGGGGAACGTGTTACGTGTGATCAGTGCCATGATGGGAAACCGCATCCAAAAGAGATCATCAATAATCATCTGGGACGGTTAGCATGCGAAACATGCCATGTTCCACAGTTTTCAAAGAATGGAAGTGCCTCATTGGTGTCCTGGGATTGGTCTAAAGCAGGTACGATGGGTGAGGATGGTAAACCAGTTATCAAGAAAGATAATAATGGCAATCCAATCTATGACACTCAAAAAGGTGAATTGACCTGGCAGGAAAATATTGTACCGAGCTATCGATGGTTCAACGGCAAGGTCCAGTATGTGAATTTGATGACGAAGATTGATCCAAGCAAGCCAGTTGTTATCAATCAATTTCAGGGTGAGTTCGGTGATAAGGATTCAAAGATCTACCCGGTGAAGATACTTAAAGGGAAAATTCCGTTCGATTCGGGAAATAATACCCTTGTCATTCCGCATTTATATCCCACTACACCTGAAGACCAGGATGCCTATTGGGCTTCTTATGATTGGAATAAAGCCATTGCGAGCGGTATGACTTATAATGACGCACAATTCAGCGGTCAATTTGGTTTTATCGAGGCAGAATATAATCGGGTGGAGAACCATATGATTGCGCCTTCAACCGGTACGTTGACTTGTAAAGATTGCCATACGGCTACTGGCGGACGGTTAGATTTTGTCTCTTTGGGGTATAGTACCGAAGATGCCAAGCGGCTTACTCAATTCCCACCTTATGGTTTGAAGATGGCGAGTTTGGAAAGTAATGCTCCAGCCTGTATTTCTTGCCATAAAGATATTACAGAAGCCTGGCAGCAGAGTAAACATAGCGGGAAAAGTGTGGGGTGTGCTGCTTGCCATACATTAGAATCCGGAAAACAGCATCCAGGATCTCCGATGGCTGTGGATCGTTCAGAGAATGTGTGCGGCGTATGCCATCTGGATCACTTGAATGATTGGAAAGCAAGTAAACACGCTGAGGCAGGAATAACTTGTATTGCTTGCCACGAAGCCCACACGCAATCTCAAAAATTAGTAGGCGGCAATAAGGCAACTTGTGAAAGCTGCCATCATAAAGCCGCTGCAGACGTGCCGCACTCCACTCACTTTAAAGCCGGATTGAAATGTACGGATTGCCATGATTATACCAACCTCAGCACCGGGCATAACTTCGCAATTGGGGCAGATACATGTCTTCGCTGTCATGGTGAAAATTTACATGCATCCAATTTAATCGCTTCTTTCTCTTCACCGACACCTTCTGGATCAACAACGGCTGTAGCGGGGGCTGATAAAGGCGTTACGCCTACTCCGGCAGTAGCATTGTCTACAGTGGAACAACTTGTTGCCAAAGAAGGCGGGGTTCTCGGATTCCCCATCTGGTTGGGGGTCCTTTTAGGTATCTTGATTGGAGGCGCTGTGGTATGGCTTCTGATTGGTATAGATCCCGGTAAAGAGAGTGATGACAAAGAGAGCAATGAATAGATGGTGAGGATCGAAATGATAGTTCAAGATCCATTTGTTCATTCCTTTTCGGAGGTAGCATGGTGAAGAAAGTAAACGATCAAAACGGCGACGATCCGGAGAAAAGTATTTTTCAGAGAGTATCACGCCGTGATTTTCTGTTGATAACAGGGGCTGCGTTGGGCGGTTTGACGGCGGTTGGCTTTCTCAAACCGGAGAAAGTGGATCCCAAGCGAGCAGCTTCAGGGGAAACTGCCGGTAAACAGCGTTGGGGAATGCTAATCGACATTAATAAGTGTATTGGCTGTAACTATTGTACTTATGCCTGCCAGGCTGCCAACAACCTGGACGATGATATGATTTATAACGCTGTTACAACGGAGACGACAAAAAATGGGTCGCCTTATTTTCTCTCACGACCGTGCATGCACTGTGACGAACCTCCCTGTGTTCATGTCTGTCCGGTTAATGCTACCTATTTGCGACCCGATGGGATTGTAACGATGAACTACGATCTGTGTATCGGATGCCGGTATTGTCAGGTCGCCTGCCCATATGATGCGCGTGTTTTTAATTGGAAGGAGCATAAGGGTAAAAGTCCCCGCATTCCGTCTTTCGGTCAAGCTGAGGTAAAATCCCGTCCAAGAGGAGTCATGGAAAAATGTACTTTTTGCCAGCACCGAATAGACGCGGGCATTGAGCGTAATCTTACTCCGGGTGTGGATATCCAGGCGACGCCAGCCTGTGTGGTGGCATGTCCGACCAAGGCGCGTGTTTTTGGTGATTTGCATGATCCGGAGAGTCCAGTATCTAAAGCTTTAACACAATCAAAAACCTACATTCGTTTGCGCGAAGAATTAAGCACCGATCCTAAAGTCTTCTACATTCCGCCAAAGGAGGCATAGAAAATGGAACAAGCAATCCATCTTCCTAAACTTCGGATAGGATCCCGGCGGATCGATGTCTTTCCTTATTGGATAGGGCTGCTGGTGATCGGGTTAATTTTGGGCGGTATTGGCGCCTTTCAAGTTTTGACCTATGGTCTTAGTGTTACAGGATTGAGTAATAAAGTTCCATGGGGTTTGTGGATCGTTATTGACCTGTCCAGCATTGCATTAGGGGGAAGTGCATTCGCCATGGGGGTTATTGTCTATATCTTACGGATAAAACGTTTTGAGAATATTGGCAAGCTGGCAGTTATAACTGGATTTCTAGGATATACCACAGCGGGTATGATATTGTTACTGGATCTGGGACAGCCTTTTCGTTTCTGGCATCCGATAATTTTCTGGCAACCACACTCTTTGTTATGGGAAATAACCATGTGCGTTGTACTCTATCTGACTGTGTTGGGGTTAGAATTATATCCGACGGTGATGGAGCATCCAATTTTTGATCGGTTGCCTTTTCTAGGATGGATTGCGGGCGTTTTCCATCGTTTTGGACCGGTTCTGGCTGTCATTGGTTTAACGCTTTCTTTGCTGCATCAGGCATCGCTGGGAGCAACGTACGGTGTGTTAACCGGGCGTGGTCTGTGGTTTGACCCATCGGCGCCTGTCATGTTCGTTCTCTCAGCCGTGGGTGGCGGTCTGGCTCTGTTATTTGCTGCGAGTGTTATTGTTTTCCGAGTCATGCGCCCGGGTCTTGTTTCAGATGCAACCCTGGTTGATGTTGCTAGAATGGCGGGGGTTGTCCTATTGCTGGGGGCATATTTGAAGATATGGGATTGGGCAGTATCGAATTATTACAGTTTCGATATCAATGTCGTAACGCAGGTCGACCTGCTTAATAAAGTGGCGCCCTACTCCCTCTCTTTCTGGTTTGGTCAAATTATTTTTGGTGCAGTCGTCCCTGGCTTTGTTTTATTGACTTACAATAAGGGAGGTAATCTGCGGTTGCGTACCGTGGTTGCCATGATGGCAGTGATTGGTGTCATTTTGGTACGCTGGGATTATAACTTTTCTGGTGTTATTGCCTCGATTACCTACGATCCGTTTACCCCGAGCGCAAAACTCAATTCTTATTTGCCGACCTGGCAAGAATATTTTGTGGGTGCGGGTGTGACCTCATACTGGTTACTGGGTTTTAGCCTGGCTGCGCGCTTCTTGCCTTTCTACACTCGCCATCACGAAGATCATGAGAAGCATGTCGAAACAGTCTAAGAACGTTATGTTATTCTAATATAAAAACACCGGTGGAATAAATCGCCGGTGTTTTTTATTTCAAACAAGAACAAATTTCAATTGTTCTCAAGTCAGGTGGTTGGTCGTCTTTACTGGTGGTTGTGTATTAGTGAAAATACATCGTTAAGCAGGTTTTAATATCAGGCGTCGCGAGTGGTATTCGTTGATAAACAGGGCTGCCAGAACGATAGCGCCACCGGCGATCAAGTTGGGGATGTTTGCCTGTTCACCGAAGAATAGGAGCGAAATGGCCACCGCCACCGGCACTTTGAGGTTGTTGAAGATGCCCAGCGTGCCGGTATTGACCAAGCGCCCACCCAAATTCCACAGAAAGAAGCAAATACCTGACGCAATCACCCCAAGATAGAGCAAGGTGAGTACCTGGCTGCTGCTTAAAACCAACCCATTCCAGCCATTGAAGATCGTGGTGGATAGGGCAGTAATTGCTGCTCCACCCAGGTAAAGCAGTCCGAACACGTTCTGATCTTTGAGATGGGGTGTTTTTGCCATGAGGTTTTTATAATACACCTGGCCGAAAGCGAAGCAAAGGTTGGATGTTTGTACCAAGAGGAAGCCCTGCAGCAGACCGCCTTGGGGGACACCTTTGAGAGATACGATAGCTGTGCCGATTAACGCTAGAAAGGCGGTAACGATATTCAACATGTTATTGCGCCTTTGCAGGGTGTTATCGATCAGGGCGACATAGAGGGGGGTGAAAACTGTGAATAGAGCCACTTCGTAGGATTTAAGGAAGTGAAATGAATAGATATAGGTGATGTACATAACGCCGAATTGCAGCATACCCGTCAAAGCAAATTTTAAACCCAGACGGAAATTAATCCCGCGCAGACGGATGAACGGCGCAAAAACAAGAAAAGACAGAAATATGCGCGCAAAAGATACGAAATTGGTATCGATGCCGGTTAGATGCCCTTTAATTAGACCGAAAGAAAAACCCCATAGGATTGAAACAAGAATCAAGTAAAGCATACTTCTTTATGGCGGCTATTTTTCAGAGTTGGGTGAGAAATCTTCTTTAATGGATGGGTCTAATGAATTTTGGCTGCGCTGCAAAGCACGGTGGCGCAGATACAGGCTGAGAAGGTAAATAGCCATGAGACCGAAAATGACGGCATACCCAGCAATCATATATTGGGATGTGTCTGGTATTTCTTCTTGGAGAAGCAGTTTAAAGAGGTGAAACATTGGGATTCCTCCGAAATGAATAGCTTATTGTGAATGAAAAGCGTCGAGTTTTCGTTGTTCAACATCCTCGGCTAGCTGACCGAGTCGAATGCGGTGCCATAATAAATCGGCAAATAGGATGGTGAAAACAAAGAGACTGAAGATGAAGGTTTGGAGCATCATGGGTGCCATATTGAATGTTCCTTGAGAACCGGCATTCACATTTCCAATCACTACGGGATGGATCGTGCGGAACAGACGGATCGAGAAGAAGGTCAAAGGAACGCTGACGAAACCCAGAATAGCGTAGATTGCACCATAGCGTGCCCGCCGGACAGGTTCATCGATGCCCCCGCGAAGGATGAAATAAGCGGCGTAGATTAATTCTACGATGGCGGCAGAAGTCAAACGGGGGTCCCATGTCCACCAAGTGTTCCAGGTCGAACGAGCCCAGATGGAACCCGTTACGATGCCGATAAAGAAAAAGACGAGGCTAATTTCAATTGCGGCTAAGCCAACAATGTCCCAGTGATGGTTTCCTGTGCGTAAAAAGATGACACCGGAAATTCCGCCGACCAGGAAACCGAGCATACCTACCCATAGCGAAGCGACATGGAAATAAAATACCTTTTGCACCATTCCCATGACGACTTCCAGGGGGGCATAAAAGAACACCATAAAGGTTGCGGAAGCAAATAATAAGATACACACAATATCCAAAGAAGCGAGTAAGCGAGGTTTTGATTGCATTGATTTCACTCCAAAATATTTTCTGACCAGTTTTATTCTTCCACGATCGAATCGAAGACCAGGAAGGCTATTGTAAGAAAGACGATATCATAAATGACGAGTAAATTGATCCAGGGGAGGATGCCTGCCATCTCGGCATTTTGTAAGAAGCCAGCTCCTGCTTTGACGGCTGCGATAAGAACTGGAATGACTAGAGGAAAAAGCAGGATAGGCAGCATGATATCGCGCGAGCGGGTTTGCACGACCATGCTGGATAATAAGGTTCCAACTGTGATATAACCAATTGAGCCTAATAAGATCGTAAAAATAAGCCCAGGTTGGAATAGATTGACAGAGTAGAGGATATTGTAAATGGGCAGGATGATTGCTTCGACGATAACCATCAGGATTAAATTGCTAATCGATTTGCCGAAGAAAATAGCACTGCGGTCTACGGGTGCCAGCAGCAGACCATCCAGGCAACCACGGTCTTTCTCAACCGCCATAGAGCGGTTTAATCCCAGGGTACCGGCAAAAGAGAATACGACCCATAGGATTCCGGAGGTTAGTTCTTTTTGCATGCGGGGCTGTAATTCCAGAGCAAAGTTAAAAATGACCATCACTAATAAAGCAAAGACCAGCATGGCGGAAAGCATCTCCCGATTGCGGAGCTCAACAATTAAATCTTTCCAGATAATCGCTTCAATGGTACGCCAGAAATTGGTTTTCATTGGTTGATTGCCCTTTGCGGTTCCTGGGGAGTTTCGAGTTCGCGCACAAGGATTTGTTCGTACATTTCTGCCAAATTATGAGATGGGATATCTTCCTGGTGAAATGAGGAAATAATTTTTCCAAAAAGCATGACATCGAAACGGGCTGCCAGTTGCGATGTGCGTGCCAGATCATGCGAGGTCATGATGATCGTATGCCCACTTGCTGTAACTTTACGCAATATCACATCAAGGATATTGCAGGCTTCCTGATCCAGACCGGTGTACGGTTCATCGAATAATAAGAGGGCTGGGCGGTGCAAAATGGCGCGCCCGATAGACAGGCGCTGCTGCATCCCGCGCGAATAAGTGCGTACGTAATCACTACGGCGGGCTAATAAGCCGACCATCTCCAGTATCTCATTAATGCGGGCATCTAAGCCGGTTATACCATACATACGCCCGTAGAATTGGAGATTTTCGATCGCCGATAAATCTCCGTAAAGTAAAGGTTGATGAGATACAAAGCCCAATTGTTGGCGAATCAGGGCAGACTGAGCGGGTAAACGGTAACCGTTTATCTGGATGTCGCCCTGCGTAAATCGTGTAAGGGAGGCAAGGATACGCAGGAAGGTGGTTTTCCCCGTACCATTTGGACCTAAGAGGGCGATAAATTCACCGGCTTCAGCTTGAAAATCTAATGACCGCAGGACGGATTTTAAACCGAAGCGTTTCGTAAGATTCCTTACGACGACTGTTGGGGATGCGGTCACACTTTCACTCCTTTTCGATGTCTCCCAGACGGTTCTTAAGGGCGGCTCTTCGCTGCTGGTAATCAGGTTCGGAAATTTGACCCTTTTTATAGACGTCATCCAGCGCGATAATTGCGTCCATGATCGACTCTGATTCATCAGGCATGCTGGTGATTTCGGATTCAATTTCTTCCATTTCTTCGACAGGATATTTCTTTCTGCTTCGATTGAAAAACCATAAACCAACGATTGCCAGAACTAACCCTAAGACACCGATGCCAATGATGATTTGCATTCCAGAAAGCGAATCGAGTTTGAACATATTTGTAATGGCTGCGGTTGAATCATTTACAATACTGAATTGAAGTATGTCATTCTTAGACAGATTCTGGGCGGTATACGTCAGATAAGGTGTTCCTTCGACGTCGCGCGTGCCGGAGGTTTGAATGTTTTTACCTTCAATTTTGAAATACTGGTTATCCAATTGGGTTGGAAGCATGATCGTAACGGCATCAACAGGCATTAGAAGCTGCTCAGAAAAGTCCAGCTTTGATTGGTACGGCATCTCGAAGGAGTATAAGATTCGATAATTACCTTTACCGGGAGATAAGGAAACCGTATCTGCAAAACCACCTTCTGTTTGGATATAGCGTTCTCCCATAGAACCATCCTGGAATTGAATATTCGTGCTTCCCTTGGGAAGCACGAAAGAAATGACAGGTTTTCCTGGTCCAGAAGGTACCAGAACCTGGTTGCTGGTGTTAGAAATAATATAAAGATGTGCGATTTGTACAGTCTTGGCATCGAGGAATTCGAAGAAGATATGCAGCCGGTCTGCCCTTAAGACTGTAGGATCCGTGGTCTTGTCATAAATTGTTATGGGGAGATCAAGATTTTGCATGCCTTCTTCGATCATGACGATATCTGAATTGTAGGTTAAACCATCGTTCTCGAGGTTGGCAACAAAGATCATACCTGTTTGCGGGGTAAGACCTTCAAATGAAAATTTATCTCCGTTCAAACGGGCGTCCTGAACGTAAGTCTTAATCATTTGGTTATAAGTAAACAGGGTAACTTTGGTATCGGGCGAAATTGTACGAGAAGTATTGTTAATGATTCGCCCTGTTATTTGAAATTGTTTGGGAGTTTGGGACGCGGCTGTTGGAAGATCAGGAGCAGCGTGGGTTTGTGATTGCGTTGGCTGAGGTTGGTTCGATTCAGCCGTTAGCGATGTTGCTTGAGAAACTGGTTGTGAACCGGGCTGCGGGGTTATGTCATCCGTTAATGAAAAGCCACATGCGCTGAGGATAAGAGAAAAGATGAGAATGGCTAGCCAAAGAAGTGTAAATTTGATTTTCATGTTTGTTTTGATCCACATTTCCAGCAATATGTGTCCGATTTACGAATAGGATGACCGCATTGGGGGCAGAAACCAGAGGCTTTTTCCTGTACCATGCGGCGGCGTTCTGCTATCTTGGCTTCGATAGCATCGTCCTCGATGATTATGGGAGTCTGATTGCTCGATTTAACCTCAGTAATGGTTGCGGCGTCATCTTTGGGAGTGGTGTTTGGGGAAAGATCAAGCGGAAGGTTCGTTTTAAAACCATCCAGTTTACGCAATACTTCCGATCCCTGATCGAGCAACATAGATCTTTGTCCTGGATAATCATCAGCGGAAATTTTATGGAGGGCATGATCGAAGTCCAAATCTCGTAAGGCATTCAGAATACGATCTCGTTCTGCCAGTAAGGCGGATACCTCGTGCTGTTCTTTCCGGCTTTGAACTGCCGGTGAGTGTTCCAAAAACGGCCGGGCAACAAACCAAACGACCAATATTAATAAGGCAAATAGTAAAAGAAATGATCCGATATCCATCTTATTTTCCTAAAAGTGGTTCAATAATACCCTTAATTTGTTCAATAGATGAAAAGGGTCCAATTTGGGCATAGACAAGCTTGCCCTGGCGGTCGATGAAATAGGTTTCAGGGACACCGCGCGTGCGGAAGATCTGCGAGACACGAGTGCCTAAATCGGGAGCATTGGGATATGAGATGCTATATTTTTTTAGGTACTTGATCGCTTCAGGTTCAACATCGACGTAGTTAATCCCCCAAAAAACCACATCACCGCGCGTTTCATAAAATTTCCAAGCTGCTTCCAAGTCTGCGGCTTCTTGTTCGCAGGGTTTACACCATGAAGCCCAAAAATTTAATACAACGATTTTTCCGCGTTGATCTGCCAGGTTTAATTGTTTTCCATCCGGCGTGGTTAATGAGAAATCAGGAACTTGAGAGCCGACAGAGATGGAACCTTGCTGGCTGCGGATTAAACCGAGAGCAAGCACAGTGAGAAAGACGAGTAAGCCAATCCACGCAAGAATGTGCCCAATACGAAATTTTTGCTTATTTTGATTCGTTGTTTCAGCGGGTGATTCCAATTTTATACCTCCAATTTGCTAATGTCGTATTCTTTGCCATGCACTACTTGCGGCGTAATTCGTCTTCCAGACGGGCTCTATACTCATCTGCGGCTGGATTAGATGGTGCGCTTGACGAAGCTGGCGGAGTACCTGCACTTCCGCCCGGCGCGCTTCTCCAACTCCGCAGCACACCCGCAAATATATAAACTGCAACTAAGAAGACAAGTATTGGAACCACATAAACTAACCAATTCAAACTAAGCCCTCCGCTTACCGGCGGTGTGGCTAAGACACGATCTCCATATTGTTGGACGAAGTAGGTTTTTATTTGTTCTTCGCTCCAACCCTGGCTCAATTTTTCGCGGATCAGATCACGCCATTGCGAACAAGCCGTTGTCCCGCAAACATCCAGGGGGATATTTTCACAAACAGGACAGTACATTTGTTTTGCTACTGCGTTGACTGCATCATCCGATGGGGTAGGGGTACCTTCACCGGCTAGAATGGGTCGAGCATGCAGCATGCTGAATACCACTACAAATAGAAAAGATATTTTATAAAGATTACGATTCAAATTCATAGCGCTTCCTTAAGATAAGCCTTATCATACTGAAATGTTTTTATGATCCACTTATTTCGGAGGATTGGGTTTCTAGACGTGGCTTTGGTTTGGTTTGAAGCGTTTTCTCTTTGTCGGGCCAGGCGGCAACCAGGGTTCCAAGGATGAAAACCAACGCTCCTACCCAGAGCCAGCTCACAAGCGGGTTGTGAAAGACTTTGAAGGAAGCCCCTTCGGAGGTTATCGGTAACCAATCCACTAATAATACATAGATATCGTCTTCCCATGTGCTGCGAACGCCAGGGATGGTCATGGGTTGATTTGAATCGATGTATAAATCACGGCGGGGATGTAATTCCGCGACGAGGGTATCATTCTTAAACACGCTGACAACCGCCCGAGCAACATTTCTGCCATCTGTTGTGTCGAAAATCGATAGGGAGTCGTATCTGATAGAGTAGTCTCCCAGAACCAGCTTTCCATTTAGAGGAACTGTGGCTTGTGTTTCGGTTTGAAAAAGTTCGATACCGATCAAACCAAGTGCCATGAGGACAACGCCAATATGGATGATGTATCCACCGTAGCGGCGGCGGTTAAGAGTCATCAGATGCCAGAAAGAAACGAAGATATTCTCACCAGTGAGGTTGTGTCTGGCATTTATTCCCCACCAAAATTCGAAGACGATCACGATTGTGGTTAAAGATACCAACCAGAAAGCGAGCAAAGCCGGCACGCTGCGCATGCCGCTGAAGACCAGGACGCCGACTACAACGAGAGAAGCTAATCCGAACTTCCAGACTGAAGAACCAAATGTTTTGAGGGTGGTATGCCCCCAGGTAGAAAGCGGGGCAATTCCCATCAGGAGCAGCAACGCGGCGAAGAGAGGACCGGTTGCCCTTTCGTAGAAGGGTGGACCCACAGTGACTTTTTGACCGGTCACGAGTTCAGAGATGAGCGGGAAAATCATACCCCACAGGCAGACGATTAAAATGCCCATGAAGATCAAGTTGTTCAGTAAAAATAAAGCTTCCCTAGAGAGTAAGGAAGTCATTTGTCGTTCGCCTTTTAGGTCGTTCCAGCGATAGAGCACAAGTCCCATCGATGCAATGAAAGTGACGCCGATAAAGATGAAGAAGGGGAGACCGATGGAGCTTGAAGAAAAGGCATGCACCGATGAAAGTACCCCTGAACGGGTTAAAAAGGTACCAAAGATGACGAATGCATAAGACAGTATGATCAGCACCATGTTCCAACGTTTGAGGATCCCGCGTTTTTCCTGGATGATGACCGAATGTAGAAATGCCGTGCCACTCAACCAGGGAATAAAGGCAGATATTTCAACCGGGTCCCAGCCCCAATATCCGCCCCATCCCAAGACATCATAAGCCCAACGAGCGCCAAGGATTAATCCTAAGGAAAGGAACAACCATGCGACGAGTGTCCAACGCCTGGTAATGCGGATCCAACGGTCGTCGGTTCGTCCGGTGACCAATGCCGCGATGCCAAAGGCGTAAGGGATGATGAAGGCAACAAATCCAAGATAGAGCATTGGCGGGTGAATAATCATGCCAGGATGGCGGAGTAATGGATTTAATCCATTTCCATCTTTTGGAAGATACAATCTACTGCCCAAGGGTTGGATTAACGCTGAGATGACATCGTTGGAGGGGATAACCCACAGTCTTCGGAATGGATTCTCGGAAACGATGGATAGGGATAAGAAGAATGCTAATGTGAGCGCAGTAACAATGATGACCCAAGGCAAAAACTCACGGTCTCTCTTCCAGTCACGCAATGCAACAGCCGATGCAAATCCAGCCATGACCCATGACCAAAAAATCAAAGATCCAGCCTGTCCACCCCAGAGAGCTGTTACTTTGAGATAATCGGGCATTGTACGGCTGATAACTGAAGCGACGTATTCGACTTCAAAATGATTGCCAACCAGTAAACCGATCAAGCATAATATTGTAACGGAAAGCATTGGAAATATGATCAGGATTGCGTTGCGGGCGCTATCAATCCAGGCTGAAGCTGAGGATCGCGTTCCGATGAATGCTGCCACAAGAGCATAAATCGACAGCAGAAAAGTAAGGATTAATGTACCGAAGCCTACGTTTATCAGCATAGAAGTGACTCCATAATTTAGTTGGCTTGTTTGGGTACGGCTTCTTGATATTTAGTCGGGCATTTCAAGAGTAGTTCTTCGGCATAGAAGACACCATCCTGGTTTAATTGTCCGGTGAGAATAGCCTGGGCTTCATCTCTCAACAGGTCTGGTTTGGGACCATTGTACACGACTTTAAGCCTGGC
>JBAXBF010000001.1:0-35517 GCA_037142095.1 Chloroflexota bacterium | reverse complement strand
TGCCCTGAATGCCAGGCGGACCTCGATTATGCCCTGCTCAGGTTGAAAAAATGCCCCTACGGTGACGACAAACCAACCTGTAAGAAATGCCCGGTTCACTGCTATACCCCTGCAATGAAAGAAAAAGTTCGCCAGGTGATGCGCTATGCGGGTCCGAAAATGCTGGGCTGCCACCCACAACTGGCGATTCTCCACTTGCTCGATGGTTTGGGAGGATCCCCTGCCCCTCCCAAACGCAAAAAATCATCGTGAAGCCAATCCACGGAATGGCTTATTTGCCCGCCTGGTGACGCAGAAAGGCATTGATAAATCCATTTATATCACCATCCAGGACTGCCTGTGTATTCCCCACCTCAAAGTCCGTACGATGATCTTTCACCATCTGGTACGGATGCAGCACATAGGAGCGAATCTGGCTGCCCCATTCCGCTTTGGTGTACTCCCCGCGCAAATCAGAGAGGTGTTTCTCCTGTTGCTCACGTTGAATTTCCAGCAGACGGGCGCGCAGCACCCGCAGCGCATTTTCCTTGTTTTGGGTTTGGGAACGTTCATTCTGGCAGGTAACCACCAATCCTGATGGTATATGGGTAATCCGGATAGCCGTATCGTTTTTCTGCACATTCTGACCTCCAGCGCTAGACGAACGATAGGTATCGATGCGAATGTCTTTGGGATTGATCTCGATTTCGCCTGCATCTTCAACCTGCGGGATTACTTCTACGAGTGCGAAGGAAGTATGGCGGCGATGACCTGAATCGAATGGAGACAGGCGCACCAGGCGGTGAACCCCTTTCTCAGGACGTAGATAACCAAAAGCATAAGCACCGCTTACAGCAATCGTGACCGATTTAATCCCGGCCTCTTCACCCGGGCTGCTGTCAAGAAATTCCATCTTAAAACCATTTCTTTCAGCCCAGCGCAAATACATCCGTTCCAGCATCTCTGCCCAATCCTGTGAGTCGGTACCTCCCGCACCCGCATGGATCGCCAATATTGCATCCCCATGATCATAATCTCCGGATAGGAGTGCATTAAACTCCCGCTTACCAATATCCGCTTCGATCGTATTGATTTCCGCTTCTAAATCTGATCGTAAGCTTTCATCTTCCATTCCAGCCAATTCGAGGGAGTCCTGAATGTGATGTTCCAGATTCTGCCAACTAACGAATTCATCTTGCAAACGGGACAATTTCTGCATCACCTGGCGCGCATGATCTGGATTATCCCATAAATTCGAATCCTGTGATTTCTTTTCTAATTCTATAATTTGACTTTCCTTTGAAGGTAAGTCAAAGATAACTCCGTAATTCATCCATTTTTTGTTTTAATATATTGAGTCGGTCGATTAAATCCTGCATATATAAATCCCATTTGGTGAATAAATATTTATTTAAAATCCGCTAAGATGCCTTCAACAAAGGCTTCCGGTGAAAAAGGTTCCAAATCTTCGAATTTCTCCCCCAGACCAGCAAATAGAATTGGTAACTTTAACTCACGTTGGATGGCAAATACCATCCCGCCTCGAGCAGAAGAGTCTAGTTTTGCCAGGATCACGCCGGTAACTTTGACCGCATCCTTAAAAGCCTTGGCTTGCTGCAAAGCATTTTGTCCAGTTGTGGCATCCATTACTAACCAGGTAGCGTGCGGTGCACCGGGCAGCGCCTTGGTAGAGACACGATAGACTTTCTTCAATTCTTCCATCAGGTTATAACGGGTGTGTAAGCGTCCTGCTGTATCAATCAAGACAACATCCATTTGACGGGAAACGGCTGCTTGCACTGTGTCATAGGCTACTGCGCCCGGATCTCCGCCCGGCTGCCCGGCAATAATCGGGACTTGCAAGCGTTCCGCCCAAATCTGCAACTGGTCAACTGCCGCCGCCCTGAAGGTATCGGCGGCTCCCAACATTACTTTCAAGCCCTGCTCTTTAAATCGCTTGCCCAATTTTGCGATACTGGTGGTCTTCCCGGAGCCGTTTACCCCGACGACCAATATTACCGTTGGTTTCGCGGAAAAATCAATGGGTGGAGGAGCCTGTAACAGCTTTAACATTTCCTCCCGTAAAGCGCTTTTTAATTGATCTATTTTAATCAACCCTTCTCCGCGCTCGCGCGCCCATAAGGCTTTCATGATCTGTTCGCTTGTTTCAACTCCCAAGTCAGCCTGGATAAGCAACGCTTCCAAGTCTTCCCAGTGCTGCTCAGTAATCTCAGTCGATCCAAAGAAAGCAGCAATTTGCCCGAAGGTGGTTTTGCGTGTCTTTTCCAGACTTTGCTTCCATTTATCCAATATATTTTCTGCCATAGTATCATTGAATCCTAACAAAATTCTTACTTTCTATTGATATTTTTCTTACCCAATTATAACCAACTTCGTGGTAAAATAAGAAGCGGATTAAGGCAGATTATCTGCTTTGTGGAGGTTATGTTATGCCTGTTTACTCTTACCGGTGCGATAATTGCGGTGTGCAATTTGAGCGCCAACAAAAATTTAGCGATCCTGTTCTGAAAAAATGCCCTGAGTGTGGAAAAACTGCATTACTTAAAATCTACACACCGGTTGGTATTGTCTTCAAAGGTTCAGGGTTCTATGCCACAGATCATCGCTCACCATCAGGAACAGCCAGCCACGCGCAAGCAAAATCAGAAGAGAAGAGCGAAACCCCCAAACCGGCTGAGAAAAGCGAATCGACCACTCCAGCACCAAGTAAATCGGAATAATTCATAATAGGATCATCCTGCAAAGACTAAAGGAAAGGAATATTTCTTCCTTGATGTCTTTTTTTCATGTATAAATCTCAAAATCCTGTATAATTCCCTTATGAGAAAATGGGGATTCTTATTCGCAGGTGTGCTATTTACTGGATGTGTTCTGTCCGTATGTTGTTTTGGCAGTGGTATTTTCGTTGAATCCTATCTCCACCCAATCCAGATGCAGCCTGTAAAGTTCACAGAAATACCCGATTCGCAAATTCAACTCATCTCAACCAGCCCCCTTCCCACGCCAAGTTTTACTTCATATCCTACGCTGTTTCCGTCACCCACTTACACCCATATACCAGATAATCAGGGCATTATCCCTGCTACAGGATGTAGAGCAATCCTGTTCATCAGTGAAATCCTTTATGATCCTCTCAGCAAAGAACCAGATGGAGAATGGGTCGAAATCTACAATCCCGGAAACTGTGATCTCAGCCTTAAGGGGTATAAACTTGGAGATGAAGAAACACTGGGACAGACAGAAGGAATGCTGCTGTTTCCGGATAATAGCATCCTCCGCGCAAAAAGAGCGTTCGTCATCGCACAAAATGGCAGCTTATTCTTAAGTCAATACGGTTTCAAGCCTGATTTTCAAATTCTTGATTCAGAGGCGAGTATCCCGGTCTTACAAAAATATGTCCCTTGGTCTAAAGGAAGGATGAACTTAAATAATAGCGGTGATGAGGTTTTATTATTGGATGAGCAGAACAATATCATTGACGCGGTAGCCTGGGGAAAATCAACTTTTTCAAATCCAAAATCAAGACTGATGCCAGTCTATGCCCCGGGACATTCTTTAGAACGGGCTATCTTCCAATCCGGGAAAATCATTTGGCATGAGCAAGCGATGCCTAACCCTGGCAAAGGGAATGGATTCAGCAAATCAGCCGCCGCCAATAAAGACAACAAACCTCAAACATCGGTTCCTCATTCCTCGGAAACGTATCCATCTACACCAACTCCGATCGTTTCTCACACAGAAACCCCTCCTCCAACAGTCCAGCATAGTACTGAAGCCTCCCCAACCCAAACTCCAGCCCCGTTCAATGGGCGATTGCTTATTAGCGAAGTATGTTTCGACCCCCTTGACCACGAACCAGATGGCGAATGGATCGAAATTTATAACCCTGAAAATTATCCAATTGACTTAAGTGGTTTCAAAATCGGCGATGAGGAGACGAAGGGACAGTCAGAAGGTATTATGCAATTCCCTTCCGGGGCTATCATCGAATCTCGAGGGGTTGTCATCATAGCCAATCACGCCGAACCCTTTCTCGCCAGATACGGTTTTCAGCCTCAATATGAAATGAACGAATCAAACAGCACCTCAAATATGACAAAATATTCTTCCTGGGCAAAAGGCTCAGTCAGTCTTAACAATTCAGGCGATGAGGTCATCCTCCTGGACGGTGCAGACAGAATGGTTGATGTGGTTTCTTGGGGCAATTCAACTTCCATTTTCAATCCTGCCGTAGCGACTGGTTCTCAAGGTAGCAGCATCGCCCGCATTCCCGCTGATACTGACACAAATACGGCATCAGACTGGTATATTCAGCTCAATCCCAATCCAGGCATAGTTTTATTTTCAGAAATATCGCGGACACCAACCAGGACTCAAATTGTTACCAAAACACCCCGAAATACTTCAACTCCGACATCCTCTAAAACATCCAGCCCAGCCTCTACCCCAACTCTGACCAGGACACTCAGTCCATCTATAACGCCAGTTCCTACGAAGACGCCCACCAAAACGCCCAGTCCAGCACCAACACCTACATCATCCAGGACACTCAGTCCATCTTTAACGCCAACATTATCGAAGACGCCCACCAGAACACCCAGCCCTTCTTCAACCCCATCCCCTTCCAAGACCCCCATTCTTACGAAGACAAGCACATTTAGTCCTACCCCAACGTGGAGTGCCTCACCCAGTACCACCCCTAAACCATCCCCATCCTCAACGCTTACTCCCAGCACACCTATCAAAAAAGATGGTAAGTTACTGATCAGCGAAGTCTACTACGCGCCAGCCGACATCAATGGCATTCAAGGCTATGATCCGAATGATGAGTGGATTGAGATTTTCAATCCATCCTTTTCAGATACAATTGATTTAAGCGGCTATAAGGTTGGAGATGCTGAATATCAGTTGAACGGTGAAGCAATGTTCCGTTTTCCTTCCGATTCTATTATAGAGCCCCGCCAAATTATTGTGGTAGCCTATCTCGCTGACCGTTTCTATGAACGGTATAGTTTCAAACCAGACTTTGAAATACAGCCTACCGATGATACGGTACCGGACATGAGTAGATATTACGATTGGGCAAGTCCAAATAGTTGGATTTCACTCAATAATAATGGTGATGAGGTTTTAATTTTAGATAGGGAAGATATTATAACGGATGCCATTTCTTGGGGATATTCCCAAGTCTTTCTGAATCCATCCATCCCGCTTGTCGCAAGCGGTCACTCCATCGAACGAATCCCCAAGGATCAGGACATCGATTCTTCTATTGACTGGATTTATCAAGCTGAACCCAACCCAGGAGATTGAATATTTTGGTTCGTGTCTCTATACAGGGGGTAAGTTACGTCGGATGGCGGCATATACCCCAGGCACTAAACCGCGCGCCGCTCCCTCTGCCGTACAGGTGGTAGGATTATCGACAAGATAGGTAGGCACGCCTAATTCCTTTGTCAATAATTTATCGATTCCAGGCAGTAAAGCGCCACCCCCGCACAAAGCTAATCCTCGATCTATAATATCGGATACCAGTTCAGGAGGCGTTTTTTCGAGTACCCGTCTTGAGGTTTCCACAATGCTATGGAGAGGATCTTCCAAAGCTTCGACAACTTCTCCCGTGGTTAATGTCACCGGACGCGGCAGCCCTGAAACCTGATCCTGCCCTTGAATTTCCATACTCTTCTCTTCCTCACGTGATACAGCAGCGCCGATTGAGATTTTTACCTGCTCGGCTGTTTTCTGACCAATGATAATGCCATACTTTCGGCGAGTATAAGTGATAATGGCTTCATCCAGATCAATCCCGCCTTTACGCATTGTCTCCGCTGCCACGATACCGTACATCGCCAATACAGCAGCCTGCGTAGCGCCTGCTCCTAGGCATAAAATCATATTCCCTGAAGGTGTTCCGATTGGTAAATCAGCGCCCAACGCAGCAGCCAACGGTTGTTGAATAAGATACACTTCCCGGCTGCCTGCCGATAGGGTCGCCTCCTGCACTGCCCGGCTCTCCACACTGGTTACACCATAAGGCACCGAAATCATCACCCGCGGGCGAAACAAACGAAACGAACCACTTGCTTTCCGAATCAGATATTCGAGCAGCTTTTCGGTAATCTCATAATCAGCAATAACACCATTCCTGAGCGGCCAGACGACTTCGATTGATTCGGGGACACGCCCATACATATAGTATGCCTCACGTCCCACTTCGACGATCTTCTGTTCACGCACTGCAATAGCAACAACCGTCGGCTCTTCTACTACGACATCAGAGCCGACGACAACACGGGTTAAAACCGTCCCAAGATCAATTCCTAATTCAGTTGAAAAAAGTGCCATGCTTTAACTGTAAAGTGAAATCCTACTCAATCGTGATCTTTAGTACGATGTGATGGTTTAGTTTGCCGAAAACGACTGGCAGCTTCAATACGAAGGTTAGAACGCCGTAAGGCTGCTTCAATAGTAA
Organism: Chloroflexota bacterium; assembly: GCA_037142095.1. Lineage (GTDB taxonomy): Bacteria > Chloroflexota > Anaerolineae > Anaerolineales > DRKV01 > JBAXBF01. Next base: position 29,045 of record JBAXBF010000001.1, on the reverse strand, counting down.
GATATTCGTCCGTGTCCTGAACAGGTGTTTGCTTAAGCATTTCCTCCGCACGTCGCTTTGCTGCCTGCGCACGATCGATGTTAATTTCATTAACATCTTCGGCAGCATCAGCAAGAATCGTAATAACTTCCGGCTGTACCTCTACAATCCCACCTGCAACAGTAAAAGCATGATCTTCGGCAGCTTTAACAGAAATAACACCATACGCCATGGTTGTCAATAAGGGCGTGTGTCCAGGTAAGACACCCATTTCTCCTTCAATACCAGGCAGTGTTACCATATCTGCATCGCCTTTAAAGACCAGGCGGTCTTGCGAAACGATTTCGACACGAATGGTCATATTATAACCTCCAGGCTATGCACCTGTCTTTGCCAAACGTTCGGCTTTCTCAACAGCTTCATCGATGGTACCCACCCAATGGAAAGCTTGTTCAGGTAAATCATCATATTTACCATCTAAGATAGCCCTAAAACCAGAGACGGTATCCCGTAATTTTACATAACGTCCAGGCATACCAGTGAATTGTTCTGCTACAGACATCGGTTGAGAGAAGAAACGTTCAATCTTTCTCGCCCGGGAAACGATCAATTTATCATCTTCACTCAATTCTTCAACCCCAAGAATAGCAATAATATCCTGCAAATCTTTATAGCGTTGTAGAACACGCTGCGTTTCACGCGCAGTACGATAATGCTCTTCACCAACAACATTCGGGTCAAGAATACGGGAAGTCGACGACAATGGGTCTACGGCTGGATAAATACCTTTGTCCGCAATAGAACGTTCCAAGGCAATCGTCGCATCCAGGTGAGTAAAGGTTGCCACTGGCGCAGGGTCAGAATAGTCATCTGCTGGAACATAAACCGCCTGCATGGAAGTAATCGACCCAGTCCGAGTAGATGTAATCCGTTCCTGTAATTCACCCATTTCGGTTGACAACGTCGGCTGATAGCCAACAGCAGAAGGCATACGTCCCAGAAGGGCTGAGACTTCTGCACCAGACATAGAGAAACGGAAAATATTATCGACAAATAACAACACATCCTTACCCTGGTCTCGAAAATATTCTGCCATCGTCAAAGCCGTTAATCCAACTCGTAAACGAACACCAGCAGGTTCATTCATCTGCCCATACACCATAACCGTGTCTTTCAACACGCCAGATTCGAGCATTTCACGATACATCTGGGTGCCTTCACGCGTACGTTCACCTACCCCGGCAAATACTGAATTACCTTGATGAACAGACGCAATGGATCGGATCAACTCCTGAATAACGACCGTTTTACCGACTCCTGCACCACCAAAAATGCCCGTTTTTCCGCCTTTGGTAAAAGGTGCAATTAAGTCGATGACTTTTAAACCAGTTTCGAATACCTCAACCCGCGTCGACTGTTCTTCAAAGGGGGGAGCAGGACGATGAATTGGATAATAAGTATCAGCTTTGATCGGTTCTTTATTGTCAATTGGATGACCCAACACGTTGAAAACTCGTCCTAACCCGGCTGCGCCAACTGGAACAAGAATTGGGGCACCGGTTGTATATGCAACCATACCGCGCTGCAGACCATCGGTCGTAGACATCGCCACACATCGTACCCAATCCTTACCAATGTGTTTTTCGACCTCTAAAATCAAGACATCTCCACCATCCAGAGGAACTTCAATCGCCTCATAAATCTTGGGCAGTTCATCCGTGGGAAATGCGACATCCACAACACCACCTAAAACCTGGACGATATGACCAGTTATTCTTTCCATTCACGCCTCCAAATAATACCTATCATTTCACTCATTAATAATATCAATCAACAGACTGAGACAATGCTTCCGCACCCCCAACAATATCAATCATCTCGCTTGTGATACTCTGCTGGCGTGCATTATTATATTGTAACTGCAAAGCATTTGCCAATTCGACCGCATTATCAGTTGCACTTTTCATAGCAACCATGCGAGCGGCATGCTCAGATGCTAAGGATTCAAGAATTGCCTGATATATTTGTATTGCCGTAAATCGTGGGATAATTTGATCTAACAAACCACCTTCGTCCGGCTCATACGTATAAACCGCAGCTTGCTCATGTGTCAGATGATGCACATTACTCAACTCGAAAACTTGTTCATCCTCACCAACAGGTAGGGGAAGTATCCGCTTCCGCGTTGGTATTTGGGTCATCATATTTTTAAAGTCAGTATAAACGAGTTGAACTTCATCGAAATTGTCGGATAAGAAATCATCCACGACTAACCTTCCAATCGCAGATACATCCGTAAATGAAGGGAAAGCCGGAAGTTTGCTAAATTCGGCAACCACAGATTTACGCCCACGCAAGAGAACATCCCTTCCTTTTCGCCCAACGACAACATAACTGACAGGAATATCCCGCTTTTCATACTCTTGCGCTATCTGCAGCGTATACCGAATAATATTTGAGTTATACGCACCTGCCAGTCCACGATCTCCGCTAACCATCACAATCAACGCCTGATGGATTTCTTCACGCTCAGCTAAGAGCGGATGCAAAGACATACGCCCTGGTTGGTTGGCAATGTGTTTCAATACTTTCCAGGCAAGTTCGGTATAGGGACGCGTTTGCTCAAGCAATTGAGTAGCCCGGCGCACACGACTGGTGCTTACAGCCTGGAGTGCACGAGTAACCTGAGAAATATTCCGAATACTTTTAATTCGAAGTCTGACTTCCCTTAAAGTAGCCATTTCACTTCCAATTCGCGTTGAACGCCTCGATTGCTTCTTTCAATTTCGATTCTAAATCAGCGGTGAGTTGTTTCTTTTCGACCAGTCCTTTGCCAATTTCAGGATAAGATGAATCGAGATAACGTAACAAAGCAGATTCCCATGCTCTGGTTTGAACTAAGGGTATATTATCCGCATAACCACGCGTCCCCGCAAAGATCATAATCACCAAGTGTTCCATAGAGACCGGCTCGTATTGCGGTTGTTTGAGTATCTCTTGGAGATGTTGCCCACGATTGAGTTGCGCCAATGTGGCTTTATCCAAATCTGAACCGAATTGCGCAAAAGCCGCTAATTCACGGAAGGATGACATACTGATCCGCAAACCACCTGCTACTTGCTTGACTGCTTTGTATTGTGCATCTCCACCAACCCGAGAGACCGATATACCTACGTTGATTGCAGGACGAACGCCCGCATAAAATAGGTTACTCTCAAGATAAATCTGACCATCCGTAATAGAAATAACGTTTGTTGGAACATACGCCGAAACATCGCCGAGTAAGGTTTCGATGATCGGAAGAGCAGTCAAGGAACCACCGCTTCCTTTCACTTTAACGGGTTTATATGCCTCAGGATCCTGCATCGCTGTAATGGTTGATTTCGCATCATGCAATGCAATTGGACCCTCGAAGACCTTACCATCCACACTATCTTTCACTTCAGCCAGGGACTCAGGATAATCCTTCGGCACAATAACGTAATTATCGGACATTCGGGCTGCACGTTCTAATAAACGAGAGTGCAAATAAAACAAGTCACCTGGATAAGCTTCACGACCAGGAGGACGTCTTAACAAGAGAGATACCTGACGATAAGCCCAAGCATGCTTCGAAAGATCATCATAGATAACCAAGGCATCTTTCCCATTTTCCATGAACTCTTCGCCCATCGTGCAGCCTGAATAAGGTGCAATATATTGCATTGCCGCCGGATCGTCCGCCGCTGCTAAAACGATGGTTGTATAACTCATGGCACCATACTTATCCAGGATACCTAATGTACGCGCAACGGCTGCTTTCTTTTGCCCGATGGCAACATAGATACAGATCATATTCTTTCCTTTTTGGTTTATGATCGTATCAATAGCAATGGCTGTCTTCCCCGTTTGGCGATCTCCAATGATCAGTTCACGCTGCCCACGTCCAATTGGAGTCATGGCATCAATGGCTTTGATTCCTGTTTCTACCGGTGTATCGACATCTTTGCGTTGAATAACACCCGGTGCAATACGTTCAATCGGTCGAAATTTGTTATATGAGATGGGACCTTTGCCGTCAACTGGTTCACCAAGCGGGTTTACCACACGTCCAATCAATCCATCTCCTACTGGAACGGATGCGATTAAGCCAGTCGATTGGACCTGAGTGCCTTGCTCAATACCCGAAAATTCTCCCAGAATAATGGTGCCAACCGTATCTTTTTCCAAATTGAAGGCTATTCCTTGAACGCCATTTTCAAATTGGACAAGCTCTTGTGAGCGTACATCCGCCAAACCTGATACGCGAGCAATTCCGTCGCCTGCCTCAACAACAGTTCCAATCTTATGTACGCCAACCTCAGGTTGAAATAAATCGATTTTTTTCTGTAAGTCTAGGGCAACCTGGTCAATCATCAAATCAGACATTTTCCCTCCGTTATATCACCCCATCCAATCTGGGGAATATTAAGAAATTCCTTTCCATCATACCCGAAAGAAGCCAGATTGTCCAGATTAAGCAGGACACTCTGCCAGGATTTAACATTGGATTCCGATAATGTTTATAATTTCATTAATTCATTTCTTTTAATCAATTCTGGATAAAATTTTCTCAGATAATCCAAAACAGCGGCTTGATGACCTACGTCCCCTTTGGTTTCTTCAGAAAGGAACCATTTATGCTCAAGAATCTGACAGTATAGTTCAATAGGTTCAAGCAGATTTTTATCAATTACCGGTTTTAATTGTTCCAATGTAGTTTGATAGACTTTTTCCAGCCAATAATAAGCTGCCACACTTAAAGTGATGTTATGTCCGCTCTCATGGGAAAGCGATGCTTTTAATTCCTGGATTTCATTGATAATCTGGCGAGCCTGCATTTCTTCTGCTTCAATACCTGTCAAACCATGCAATTGATCTCTGTGAAAATTCCGATCACTGACGAACGCTTTTAAACGAAGTTTTGCACCATTTTCTGTAGCCCGCAATTCTACCTCTTCAACTGAAAAACCTAGTTCGTTTAATGCACGCACGTGTTCCTGCATCCGGTAATGTTCTGTAGGACGCAGTACAACCTCACTGGTTATCCTTTCCCACAAACGAATATAACGTTTGCGAACAGACGAAGAAGTCTCAAAGACCGGGAAATTTGCCGGCAGCAACCGCGATGCAGCCAGATCCGCCAATTCACCAGTTATGTTTTCTTCCATTATCTTTAAATCATCCATGCGGATCATCGGAGTCAAATCATCCTGCAATTCAGTCGTTTCTGCATCGACCATATAGGCTTGTAAAGCTCCCGCATCTCTCCGAAAAAGTGTATTTGAAAGAGAACAATCTCCCCAAAATACCCCTCCCAGATGCAATTGGACAAGTAAACCAGCAATCGCATCTAAAAGATGCTCTTGATATCGTCTCATTTCACGGTGAATGAATAATGAACGATATGGAAGAGAATGTTCCAGATAATGCGTGATAAGAACACTCGTCTGGCGAGAAGCATTTTGGATAATTGCATGCCCGACTGGCTTAACCGTGGGTAGATGTTTTTCCTCCATTTCGCGCAGCATATCATATTCTTTCTCAGCCACCCCTTCTGGAAGTTCCTTCATCGCGAATAAATTGTTATCATAATTGACAAAAACAACAGAATGCCGAGAAACGCCGCGCGGTAACTCCTCTACGCGTGAACTGCATAAATGCCACTCGGTCAATGATTTTTCCCAAGGCAGATCTAAAAAATCTGGATTATCAGGACGTAAATAGATTGAAAAAGGAGATCGAATTCTCATAAGGGACCCCTGATCCGTTTACAGCTAATAAAAATATACCATAATTACATTTCATCTGAAAATAATAAATCAGCCGCTACTCGATAGGGACCAAATTTGGGTAATTTATCTGAGCGTACAAGTCTCATTTCTTCAGTTTTTGGATTAATAGTATAGATGTTACCATCCCGATGGAGGAGCGTAAGTCTCCGCCTCTGCTGTGATAATAATCGTCGGGTATCCGCCGAATGGTAGCAAAAGTTTTCTAATTCTTCCGGCATACCTAAAAATATTCGCTCATTGGTCTCGATAAATTGGGCGGTATATTCTTTTGATACCTGATCTAAATTACTAATTATCCAACATCGATCGCGATATTCCCAGTAAAAAGATATCCCCATAAATTCTTTATTCGACGATAAATAAGGATAAAAAGGGAATGCACGGCAAGCCATTAAGCGATATGGTCGTTGGCAGGAAAGAAATCCCGTACATTCCAATAAGACTTGCCCATCAGGTAAAACATCCTGCAGCCCTTTCATTTCTTCCGGAGAATCGGCTTGCCATATATGCCAGAGGTCGGTGAGGGGTTTTATTTGTTCCCATTCAAGTTCGTAGGCTGTTGGTACGGTGTGACGCGTATCACAACAGAAAGGTATCCCCAATTCATTATAAGGTGCACATTTCTTTCCGCAATCAAGGTCTAAAATAGGCTTATTAAAATTAGCATAGACCTCGGGAAAATCATTTACATCAATAACCCGCATAGGGTTTAAGGATACCACAAAATTCTCTACTATGCATAAGTTTTCAATAGAAAAGGAGGTACAAGAGCTGTCTGTACCTCCTTTTCTAAAACTATAAGGAGAAAATCAATGAAACACGAAAAGGTTTATGCGAGTGCCGTCTCTTTTATGATAGGCAGAAAGGCAGTGTATTTCTCAATATCTGCAGTTGGCAATTCGTAATCTTGTAAATTACCACTCAAATAAGACTCATAAGAAGACAGGTCAAAATGCCCATGTCCACTTAGATTGAACAAGATAACCCGTTTCTCACCCAAGATTTTGGCTTGCAGTGCTTCATCTATAGCAGCCCGAATAGCATGGGCTGATTCTGGGGCTGGCAAGATGCCTTCACAGCGTGCGAAAAGTACCGCAGCTTCAAAGGTCGCCAACTGAGAGACAGCGATTGCATCAATATAACCTTCATCTACTAAATGACACAAAGCTGGAGCCATGCCGTGGTATCGTAACCCACCTGCATGAATAGGAGCGGGAACAAACGAATGTCCTAGGGTATGCATCTTGACCAGAGGTGTCATTCCGGCTGTATCACCATAATCAAAGGCGTATTTTCCACGTGTAATGGATGGTGTTGCCGTTGGTTCAACGGCTACAAAACGAGTGTCTTGATGCCTGCCTTGCAATTTCTCCCGTAGGAAGGGGAAGGCGATCCCTGCAAAGTTAGATCCTCCACCAACACATCCAAGAACGACATCTGGATATTCTCCTGCCATTTCCATCTGTTTAATCGATTCTTCACCAATAACTGTCTGATGTAATAAGACGTGGTTAAGAACAGAACCAAGGCTATATTTTTTCTTTCCGTTAGAGGTCGCGGCAACTTCTACCGCCTCTGAGATCGCTATTCCAAGAGAACCAGGGCTATCCGGTGTTTCTGCCAATAATTTACGTCCATATTCAGTCAGGTTAGTAGGACTGGCGAATACCTGTGCACCATAAGTTTCCATTAACACCCGCCGGTATGGTTTTTGCTGATAAGATATCTTCACCATGTATACTTCGAGATCAAGATCAAAGAATTGACATGCCATAGCCAAGGCAGATCCCCATTGCCCCGCGCCCGTTTCAGTTGTTAACGCCTTAACGCCTTCAGCCTTATTATAGAAGGCTTGCGGGATGGCTGTATTCGGTTTATGGCTCCCAGCAGGGGAGACTGATTCGTTCTTAAAATAAATGTGAGCAGGTGTACCCAAGGCTTTTTCTAAACGGCGGGCGCGAAGCAGAGGCGTTGGGCGGTATAAACGGTAAATTTCGCGGACTTCATCGGGTATCTGGATGAATTGTTCGGTACTTACCTCTTGTTGAATCACTTCCATAGGGAATAAGACTGAAAGGAAGTCCGGCGTTACTGGTTCATGCGTAACCGGATGTAATACCGGAGGGACCGGTGATGTAACATCCGCGTTGATATTGTACCAAAATTTTGGCAAATCAGATTCAGATAAAATAAATCGAGTTTGTTCAGACATGATAAAATCCTCCATTTTTTTAGTAATAATAATTAAAACAAAACGTTCCCGTCCACAATGGGACGGGAACGTATTTTCCCGTGGTGCCACCCAAATTAAGCTGACCTTACCTCTTTAACAAAAAAACCGCCTGTGATACGACGGATAAAGAAGCCAGCCTCACTCGTAACCACTTGGTTTAAGGTTATAGTCCCTAACTCCGTATGGTCATGTCTTTATAACGGAGACAAATCCGGCACAGACTACTCGATATCCTTTCGCCCTGCAACTCCAAGGTCCATTCAGCAACGGCGTGTTCGTCAGGTTCTCACCTTCTCCCGACTCTCTGTATCACCGTGTCGTTACTTACTCGTCCTTCTCAACGTTGTTATCGTATTATGTTACCATAATTATACTCATATATGTAACTTTGTCAAGAGAATATCGAGAATTAGTGACTATTCGGCGAGGATGAATTCTTTAAGGTAAAGGATAGCAGCGAATAAATCTAGTTCAATCAAAGAGATGAACCACCCATATAAAAAGCCGCACGAGATTATCGCATATTTCTGGCAATGAACGATTTATACGTTGCATTTGTATTCGCAATAACGGTTTGTGGATACCTTACCAATGTCCCTTTATAAGGTTCCTCGCCTTTCTGCGCAATCCAGCCCTCAAAATCAAATGCCATTGTGCCGTATGCCGGCACCCATTCACCATTAAATTGACGGGTAATATGCACATGGGTACCAGTAGCGCGTCCACCTTCGCAAGACGGATGTCCGATATGATCCCCAGTCTCCAACCTTTTTCCTAGGGATACTCGATCCTTGGTGGCGATGTGTAAATACATAATTACCCATCCAGTCCGTTCATCGCCATCCCCATCCAGATCCAATGCAATCAGACCATTATTTGAACGTGTGACCACACCAGAAGAGACTGCTGTTACCCATTCTTCAGAAGTAATACAGCCAAAAGCTACAGAAGGAGGAGCAAAATCCAGAGCAGACCAGGGCTGACCACTTCCCCACCCAGTATGGGGTCCACCGGTTAATGCCCATGTCCTATTTGGCTCAAAAGGAAGAATAAAGTCCGGCTGACGCAAGTTGCCCGGGATGTGGGCTTGATCAACCGACCAGGGATCTCCAAATAATTTCTGATAAGTAGCAGCAAAACCCTCCGGAGAAATTGAATGATCATACCCTTCTTGAGAGTGAAGCTGTAAAAAAAAGTTTTGAAGGGCTACCGTGGCTGCGTTCTGCCAAGGGTCCGGCCTTTCAATCCGACCATCTTTCAGTTCAAACTGCGTTAGTGAGCCTTCTCTCCAACGGTAATATCCATCATTGAGCAGATTAGCAGCCCACATCATCTGTAAATATAAATCTTTGTAATGACTATCGCGATATCCCATTGGATACATACGGTTATCTTCAGGCAAATCCGCTTGAGTCAGCGACCCAGACTGATACTCCATCATCGCCAATAACAAGCGTGGACTGACTAAATAGTCTTGGGCGATTAAGTTAATTATTTCCGCGCCGGTATGATTGGCATCTTCAGCATAACTCGTGTAATCTTTTATCCAGCCAGGATATTTATCAAGAAAAGCCTGGATATCAAAATCTTTCTGGTCTGGTCCATTTACAAACAAGCTGTCTGGTACGATCTTGAATTGGGTACCCCAGAAAGGTAAATAATAAACCGGAATTTTCATTGGCATTCCAGGAGGCATCGTGGTTGCATCACTGGGAATGATGGGGTTTGCTTTACGTATTTCATCTATCGTCGTGTTAAAGCGAATGGATAATGCCGGTAAGGTATCACCCGCCTGAGCAATGTAATCCACTAATTCAGCCGGTTGATAGTTTGGACGTGGTTTCTTGTAGTCCTTCGCTTGTTCGACAGGTACTACCGTTGGCATGGGAACGTCCGTTGACTGTGGAAGTACCTCTTGTACAAGGGGTTTGCCTTCTGCCCCGTTAGCCGTGTCAGGATCACAAGCCGTTATCAAACTAGCGAATAAAATTATGATGTATATAGAAAAGAAGGATTTTATTCCTTTTTTTACGATCAAGGTTATTCTTGCCCCTCAATAAATATTGGTGTTATTCCCATCGGAACTGCGTAGATTTCCACATTGATATTATCAGGTTGAAGTGCATTACCCCGTGAATCAAGCGCAGTGATTACTGGAACGATCTTGAGTATTCCTCTTGGTAGATACTTACTCAAATCGATGGTGTTTTGCTTCGTTTCTTTTTCGAGCCAACCGATATATTTTTTCTGACTACCAATGGAGAACTCATACAGCTTAACATTCTTACTGCTTAAGTCTATCACATTAGAGAAATCTTGCAAGAAGTTCCGTAGGTTTTTATAAGCAAAATAAGAAGGTTTCTTCATACTATTGGGATGAATCAGCCCCATGTTTGAATAGGGACCGTTATAAAAATCTTTACCTTCCGTTTCTGCCAGACGCCAATTAAATCGCTCAACTTCATCCACGGCAGCTAAAACATGTATTTTGATAACAAATTCAGCATTCTCTTTATCCGTATAATAACCGTAGTAATAATCTCCAAAACTGGATTTCTGACCAGCCCTGAGTTTGTAGGGACCCCCTGCCTCTGTGATCCAGACAGGGATATTGTACCCGTATTGCAGAAGTAAGTTCCGCAGCCATGTAATTTCACCATGGACGAAGGTCGTTTTAGGAACATATAGATGCAAATCCGCAATATCAAATGAGCCTTTACCTTCTTTGAGAATAAATTCCAGATTTAGTTTGGCAATTTTTGTATCTTTCATACTGCCGACTTGGGGACGCCCGAAACGAGTCCCGGCAACGACACCTGCCTCGTTATCCTCAATATCTCCGTTTGCAAAAGCAAGTCTTTGAACGTTTTCACTCGCCACTCCCGCCAGGAGCACCCGAGCTGTCGGATCAATTGACTTTATTCCCTGATAGGAAATCCTTAATAAATTTAAGTAGGTTTTAACATCAGAAAACCATGGTGAAGGAAACTGATCTAGAATCTGCCAGTTTCTTACCGGAAAGCGCAGGTGGGGAGCATCATTTACACCATCCCCATTGTAGCGGTCAACCAAAGCACGGATAAAGTTTTTCCAGCGGTTATTTTCTGCCTCAGTATGGGGATACAACTGTACATCTCCTGAATCGTTTTTGAATAATAGAAAACGATAATCTGCTGCGCCTGTTTCTTTTTTAATTTTGGCTTGTTCTTCAGGAGCAAGGGTCATCGGTATCAATACAATGACGCAATCCAGATTCATCTGTTGAATGGTTGAGACTTCCTCATCCAATTTTGACCAGTCATAATAGCCTGGAACTTTTTCAATATCCACCCAAATGACGAAGGGCTGCGAAGAAATCCAAGAAACTCCCAGTTCTTTTGAAAGATTAATATCCTGTGGGTCACCCAATCTTAACTGGGTTAAACCGAATATCATTTTTCGATTAAGAAACGGATCGAAAGAAATCTTAGGGGTGAGTGCCAGTTGAATAGTTGAAGTAGGATTAATAGTGGCATTTGCATCCGGTGCAGTAGATAATTGCTCTTTTTCATTTTCGGCATAACTACAGGCAAATATCGCCATTACCAAAATGCTTATAATGGCTATCCATCTTACTCCGATGTACCTCATAGTCAAAGTATATCACACGCAATGCCTTCCCTTTATATTGCAATAATGGTATACTTTCTTACACCTATTTCTATGAATTCCATTGCTGACATCAATAAGTGTCAAATTTATATCAAAAAAGGAGATTTCTAATGAATAACAAAACGGTTTTTATCATAGCGATCCTAATACTAGTACTGATGTTCACTACATCCATAATAACGCCTGCAAATGCAATGTCTCTACCTGATCAAAAAGATTTACGGATTGAAACTTCACCCACAGACGTACCAGGGCGTACATTAAGCGTCTCAGGAACAGGCAGTGTTAACCTCGCGCCTGATATTGCTCATGTAAATGTCGGTGTTCATACGGAAAATCCTGATGTAGTTAAAGCGATCGACACAAATAACCAGACCAGTCAAAAAATCAAAGACATTTTGATTAAATATGGTATCGCTGGAAAAGATATCCAGACCTCTAACTTCAGTGTATTCACGAATAATCAATACGATGGAAGCGGCGTACAAAAATCCACAACGTTCATCGTGGATAATACTTTGAGTGTTACCGAACGCGACCTCAACCAGTTAAGCAAACTCATCGGGGAAGTTACGCGTAATGGTGCGAATAATATCAATGGCATCCAATTTGATGTGTCAGATAAGAGCAAGGCTTTGAGTGATGCTCGTAAGCTGGCTTTTGAGGATGCCCGCACACAAGCGTCTGAAATGGCAGCCATCCTCGGCGCAACCCTGGGCGAAGTCAAAGATGCCAAAGTTTCAATTGGGGGTACATCAATATTCACTGGATATGGTATGGGAGGCGGGGGCGATGCTGCAAAAGCAAACAACGTACCCATATCCGCAGGACAATTGCTTGTAACCGTCAATCTTGATGTAACCTATGAAATAAAATAAGTAAAACAAAATAACTCCCGCAATGGCGGATATGCATTGCGGGAGTATTGATTTCGAGCTATGATGCCATTTCTTTACGCACAGTATCGTATAATGTCTCTGCACGAATGTCATTGAGCGTATAACAAGGGGATTTGAGGTGTTCGGCTAAAGCAGCCGCTAATCCCTGGTCGAAAGCGACATGTTCCATATTTACAACGATCGAACGAATGCCATCATCAGCAATTTGGTCTGCCAGGAAATGAGCCTCTTCTTGCGCTGGCATCGCACCCATGGATACATTTCCCGCCCCGTCTGTTAATAAAATCAACAAAGGTACGACATCTGGATGAGCTACTTTCTCACGCTCTATAACTTGATGCGCTTGAAAAAGACCTGCCGAAAGCGGTGTTTTACCGCCCACAGGTACGCTTACCAAAGCCCTTTTCGCCAATTGCACCGAATTTGTCGGTGGAAGGATGAGCGTAGAACGATCTTTTTGGAAAACAATTAATCCAACCCGATCCCGGCGCTGGTAGGCATCCGTAAGCAAGGATATAATCGCACCTTTGGTCGCCGTCATACGCTCCGCAACTGCCATAGACCAGGAAGCGTCTACTACAAAAAGAACCAGGTTAGCAGTCCGCTTTACACGGACCTTCCTCTGTAAATCGGATGGTTGGATGGCAAACGCCACCCTCTTGCGCTGCTCAATCCGGCGCTTTTGAAAAGGTGCCGCGGCTCGCAGGGTAGCATCGAAAGCAATGTCATTTGTTTTGCCATGAGCCGGGCGTGCCTGAATATAGCGGCCCCGTTTTCGGTCGGTTTGCGTTTGAGAGCGCCGTCCGCTGCGATGGCGTGAGATTTTATCCAAAGGACTATCAATTTTTCGCGGACGAAAAACCTGCCCAACAGGCGCTACCTTCCCCCCTTCCCACCATTTAGCGTTTGCAGTATCAAAAACATCCTGTCTGGATGGAACAGGCTCACCCTCTTGAGGTACGTCGCTATCTAATTCAGCCTCTGCTCCCTTTTTTTTTTGAGTCTGACTCTTGGTCAGAAGGAGGAAGATCACTTTCTGAATTTTCAGGTACCGCGCCAACCAGTTGGTCGATACGCTCCTCAAGTGCCTCAGAAGTAATGTCACTTTCCTGGAAGGGACCCCGCTTAAGCCGGTGTGGATAAGCTAACTCTGCAGCCATGGCGATGTCATGAGCAGTTATTGCAGTCCGACCTTCAAAAGCAGCATTTGCACGGGCGGTTTTAAGCACAACAAGGTCAGCACGATGTCCATCCACATGTAAATCAGCACTTAATGCCGCAATCGAAAGAAGATCCCTGGGAGTATAGCTCACCCGATCAACCATTTCCCGAGCTTTTGCGATACGATCGGAAAGGTCTTTTTCTTTTGCAGTCCAATCATGAATAAATTTTTCCGGATCAGACTCATATGTCAGGTTATGCTGCATGATGACCACGCGATCACGAGGATCACGCACACCGACCATCTCTACCGACAACGCGAAACGGTCAAGCAATTGCGGGCGAAGATCACCTTCTTCCGGATTCATCGTACCAACTAAGATGAAATTCGCTGAATGAATAAAAGAAATTCCTTCTCGTTCCACATAATTAATCCCCATAGCAGCAGCATCCAATAGAAGATCTACCACATGGTCATCGAGTAGGTTTACTTCATCTATATACAATAATCCACGATTAGCTGAAGCAAGCACACCTGGTTCAAAATGCTTCTCTCCCCTCTGGATCGCTTTTTCTATATCCAATGTCCCGACGACCCTATCTTCGGTTGCACTGACTGGCAAATCAACGAAACGTGTCCGGCGCTTAATGATCTTTAACTCTTCACCGCGCGCAATACGCTCTTTTGCCCAATCAGACCAAGATAAGGGGGCATTCGGGTCATCACTAAAAGGAGAGTCGGCAAATACTTCGATTTCTGGCAATAGGGCTGCCATCGCACGCGCTGCGGTTGATTTTGCTGTTCCGCGTTCCCCACGGATCAAGACACCGCCAATACGATGGTCGACCGCCACCATAATCAAAGCTCTTTTCATACGTTCTTGACGAACAATAGCTGTAAATGGATATATAGGTCGCATACATACTATTATAATCGGATTTCACTTATTTTTAAAGGTTGTCAAGTTATTAATTCGCATTTATAATAGATACATTCTTTAATCTATGGGAGTATGTAAAAAATTTATGATCGATAATATTAGGATGGATGCACATGAGGAGGCTGTAAAATCAAATCTTTCAGGTGAAGACGAAAATGAATTGTCAATGGCGGACTTGCTGAAAAGCGAGGTTTTCGAACTCGAACCTCAATCCGGTGAAAACCGCAAGGGGACTATCGTTAGCATCAAGAAAGACGAGATACTTGTCAGCATCGGAGCAAAATCTGAAGGAGTCATTCGAGATCGTGAACTTGAAGGCATTCCCGAGGAAGAACGCAACTTATTCGCAGAAAACCAGGAGATCACTGTTTTTATCTTAGCAACAGATGAACGCGGTGGACCTATGCGCCTTTCTTATATGCGGGCGCGCGAAGATAAGGATTGGCAGCAGGCAGAAGAAATGCTTGCCAGCGGCGATACCTTTGAGGGCAAAATCATTGGTTACAATAAAGGTGGATTAATCGTACCGATTGGCACCCTGCGTGGTTTTGTTCCCACTTCCCAGGTTTGTGTTGAACGCAGACCTCCCCAATCGGATACACCAATGGACAAGCACTGGCAGAAGATGGTTGGTGAGAATATTCGGGTTCGGGTAATCGAGGTTGACCGTGACCGCCGGCGGCTGATCTTGTCAGAACGACTGGCAGTTCAAGAAAACCGCGAGGCTTCCAAAGATCGTCTATTAAGTGAAATTCAGATCGGTGATGTACGCAGAGGCAGAGTTACAAGCCTGGCTGAGTTTGGCGCATTCGTCAACCTGGATGGAGCTGATGGATTGGTACATCTGTCTGAAATTACTTGGGAGCATCTCATCAAACCCAGCGATGCTCTTCACATTGGACAAGAAGTCGAAGTTAAAGTTATCTCAATAGATAAAGAAAAGAAGCGTATTGGACTCTCAATTCGACAACTTTTAGAGGATCCTATCATCAAAAAGATGAAAGGTCTGCGGGTCGGTCAATTAGTTGAAGGAACGATCACTCACCTGACGAAATTTGGAGCGTTCTCTCGCATCGGGGATGATCCTGATCTGGAAGGATTGATCCACATCTCAGAATTGAGCGAAGATCGTATTGCCCATCCTAAAGAAGTTATTAAAGAAGGAGACAAGGTTACCCTGCGCGTCATCAAACTGGAGCCAGAACGCAAACGGATTGGCTTAAGCCTGCGCAAGGTAGACTCGGCTGCTTATGCTGATCTGGATTGGAAGATGGAGCTTTCTGATGAGATCGGTGGCATAGATGAAGGCGAAGAAGAAGAAGATATTATGGACGTAGAAGTAGACGTTGACATTGACGTAGAAGTGGGAGATGCAACGGATGAAGTATCCGATAGCGTTTCCGAAGAGAAGATAACTGAAGCATAGCTTTCACCCATGATAAAGTCAAAAGGGGCGCATCTGCGCCCCTTTTTCTATATTTCTGGTCTAATTTCAATTTCTCGCCGTAAGGCAGCGGCAAATTCGCGTGCTCTTTGAGGCGCATCTCCTAGATGATTGTTTACATCCATTAGATTCTGCAGGGCTGTTTCAGAAAGATATCTTTGAAATTCCAAGTCCTTGCTGATGGATTTATCCAGGGGATTGGTCTTTCCTCTTTGAACACCATCCCATGCTTTTAAAGCATGGATGCGCAAACGCTCATGGATTTCCTGCCGGTCTGCGCCTTGCTTGCATAACGCCATCAAAACACGTTCGGTTGCTGCAAAGGGAGCATACATTGCCAGGTTGCGCCGGATTGCAGACTCACTGATTTGTAAACCCTTAACCAACTTCGTAGCCACACTTAATATTTCATCACAGATCAAAAATGACTCTGGGAGTAATGTGCGCCGGTTTGCAGAGTCATCCAACGTCCTTTCCAGCAAGGAGTGGGCTGCGTTATCCCAGGCAAGACGCGGCATTTGTGCTAAAGCACGCCCCAGAGAATTAATTTTTTCCGCATTGATTGGATTTCGTTTGAATGGCATCGCAGAAGAGCCAACTTGTTTCTTTCCGAATGGCTCATTCCACTCACCAAAAGAAGGTGACTGCAAAATCCTCACATCAAAGGCAAACTTATAGAGCGAACCACCCAATCCAGCTAATCCGCTGATGACTGAATAATCCTGCTTGCGCGTATATACCTGAGTAGCTATCGAAAAAAAAGAAAGTCCCAATCGCTCGGATAACATATGTTCGAACAATATTAAATTCTCAACGCCGATCAATTCGGCATAGGATGCACTCGTCCCTACAGCTCCCTTAAAACCTTTACCACATAAATTACGCTTTACCTGGAGTAAATCCTGCCAATCCATAAGCAAGTCTTGTGCGTATTGCGCCAAACGATACCCTAAAGTGGATGGTTCAGCAGGTTGTAAATGAGTAAATGCCATCAGGGGAAGATCAGCCCAAGTCTCGATTTTTTCTGCAAAGATGAGAAGTAAACTCACCAATTTATCAAGAACAAGGTTCAAGGATTGACGTATCCGCAGCACTTCGGCGTTATCTTCAATATCCATCGAGGTTGCTCCCAGATGAAGAATCGCACCACCAATTTTTGCTTGTTCAGCGAACGTCTTCAGTTCCGCCATTAAATCATGTTGGATCTCACTCTCAATTTCCAAAGCGCGATCTACATTCACAGAATCCATGTGAGCGTGCAAATCAGCGACCTTTTCGGTGCTTACCAAACCAAAATGTTCTTGGACTTCTGCCAATGCTACCCACAACTGCCTCCAGAGATGACGCTTGTTATACTCTCCCCAAATTCGACGCATTTCCATCGATCCATAACGCCACGAAAAAGGAGATTGATACACCTCATAGTTACCCATGCTGACACCTCATTCGAAAAGATTAACCTCAATTATACATCAGCTACGCTCCATTTTTTTTAGTCAATCTAGAAAAAACTTCCATATCCCATCCATGAGATAATTTTTTTCACTTGAAACCGAATTATCTAGTGGGTTGCAATTCTTGCCAATGGAGACTATAATTTAGAGATAGAAATGGGATTTACTCGGCGGTCAACCTTATGATTGAGTTCTTACGACGTCTTTTCTCATCTAATCAGTCTCAAGAGACTGTAAATCAATCCAACCATACTTTCCAACAGGAGGATACTCCAATGCCAAAATTGTCTTCTCCAAGCACCGATGCCACCACAGTGCCATTACATGGCAATATGAAAGACCCTGATATTGATTATTTGCAATTGTCAGTTGGTTGTGGTTATTCCATCGGCAAGAAGAGAGAAAAAAACCAAGACAGTCTATTCACTTTTACATCTGGGATTGCTAATAATAACCAGCGCACTCCGTTCGGAGTGTATATCGTTGCCGATGGGATGGGTGGTCATGAACTCGGCGAGGTCGCCAGTGAAATGGCAATTCGAGCTGCAGCAGATGAGATTATACAGAAGTTATATATCCCTTTCTTGAATCTTTCTGAAAATAAGGCGCCAATATCCGATGTGCTCAATGCAGCCGTAAGTCGTGCCCACGAAGCAGTATTAGAAAAAGCTCCCGAAGGTGGCACAACCCTAACGATTGCACTTATCACCAATAACCATCTTGCTATCGCCCATATTGGTGACAGTCGTGCATATTACATAAAAGCAGATGGTCAAATTACCGCCCTTACTCGTGATCACTCTTTGGTAAGGCGCCTCGAAGAGCTGGGGCAAATTACATCTGATGAAGCAGCCGTCCACCCGCAACGAAATATTCTCTACCGCGCACTGGGACAAGGCGAGCATTCCGAACCAGAAATAATCTTCCTACCCATCCCGGAGGATGGCTATCTCCTGCTTTGTTCAGATGGATTATGGGGAGTCGTCCCGGAGGATACAATTGTCAAATGCATTTTAAAATCTTCTACTCCATACCAGGCATGTCAATCATTAATGGATGCCGCAAATGAAGGCGGAGGTCCGGATAATATCAGTGCCATACTCATCCGGTTTCTTGGAATGAAAATTAATCGATAATCACAACATTTGCTAAAGGATATCTTTTTATGAAATCGAGCATGAACAGGGAATTTAAGAACCGGCGCATCTTAGTTGTTGATGATGAAGAGAGAATGGTAAGATTTATCAGCTTGAACCTGGAGCACGATGGTTTCCAGGTTATTAAAGCCTACAGGGGTAAGGATGTACTTGATCTTATTCGTACCCAACTTCCGGATTTGATCCTCCTCGACATCATGCTGCCTGATATCGAGGGATTTGAAGTATTGCGCTTGATTCGGGAAGTCAATACCGTCCCGGTGATTATGCTGACTGCCAAGGGGGAGGAAGAAGACCGCGTAAAAGGTCTCGAACTCGGAGCGGACGACTATATCACCAAGCCATTCAGCCCGCGTGAATTGGTCAGCCGGGTGAGGGCGGTTTTACGGCGAGTGGAACTGATGAGTGGTGTTCCCGAAGGAATCATTGAAGTAGACGATAACTTCAAAATTGATTTCAACCGGCGTGAAGTATGGGTCGGCGGAAATCTGGTACAGTTGCGCCCAACGGAGTACCGTCTTCTATACCATCTTGTGCAGAATGCAGGTTGGGTGCTCTCTCATGAGCAGTTGCTTTCAAAAGTATGGGGATATGAATATCAGGACGAGCCGCACTATGTACGCCTATATATAAACTATTTACGCAAAAAAATCGAAAAAGACCCGGCTAATCCCAAATACATTTTAACCGAACGCGGCGCAGGGTATCGTTTTATTGATTTCCACCGTCAAAAAG
Source organism: Chloroflexota bacterium (assembly GCA_037142095.1). Classification (GTDB taxonomy): domain Bacteria; phylum Chloroflexota; class Anaerolineae; order Anaerolineales; family DRKV01; genus JBAXBF01. Next base: position 9,578 of record JBAXBF010000001.1, on the reverse strand, counting down.
TAACCAGTGAGCCGTCCTTGACGCCGGACAGTAACTAGAAAATCCAGGTTGAAGATCCCTTTTCAATATATGGATGGGCTTGGTGAAAAGATTGATATGCCATGCCCCAAAGCCAGTCATGTAGATAATTCTGTACATCCTTGAGTAAGTTTAATTGAGATGTCAGGTCTAGAATATTTTTTCGATTCTTGCGGATAATATCGGAATACACCATCTGCGCATCCACTTCAGACATGCCATGCTTAATCAGCCCTTCCAGACATATTTCGGCTGGCATCCAGACAAATGCAAGGATATTCGGAAAATCCTTTAACTGCTGGTGCTGGTTCTGAAAATCCACAAAAAGTTTATGAAGTGAATCTTGTACATTCGCTCGGCGCTGCTCTGTTTCAACAAGGATTTCACGCAACACACTAATCGATTTGGGTCCAGACAAGATCAATTCTTCTACCATTTCCTGAATCGGGTTAAGGTTATCTTGCTCTAAACAACGAGTTAACAAATCTCCAGCCTGAAGCCGCAGGTATGTATGTTCGGCAAATTCAAAAAAATCACTCATCTGAATATCTTCCATACCTAATATTACCTCAATTCTTTCATTTTATGGGTTCTTTTCCAGCATCAAATAATTTGCTACCGCCCACCCACGGCGTTTTTCATTATAGGGATCTGCGAGATACCACCAATTATACCCATCTACTTGATTAGGACCTTCCATTACCTTGAATACTTCCGTATCGGAAACCATCGTCAATACGGTTGTCCCAAGACCTGGTTTATCACGCAAACGGAGACCATCTCCACCGGTACCCACAATTTGAACAAAAGACCCCACCCCAATATCCCCAGGCAACGGTGTCGGTAATCCCGATAATGTGGGCGTTGGCGATACAAGGGGAGTCGCCGAAGGTGTGGATGTTGATGTTGGGGCTGGAAGAATTGTTACGACGACTGTCGCTGCTCCTGTCTGAGGCATGGAATTACGGGATGACATGAGGATAAACAACACTGCCCCAAACATGACCGCGGCGATCAGGATGCTGAATAAATAAATCCACGGTCGAAAGAGATGCGCAAGACGCATAATACTTATATTATAGGTGAGGCAGGTCTATCTGTCCACCGGATGATGGACAGAATTGACCTGCCTTTGATCTTAATAAGGAAAACTTAATTTATGCTGTCCTAGAGGATATCTTATATCCCAGCGGGTAATTCAGGGGTTGTGGGAACGCGTTCTTTCCACACATCAAAGACCTGCACTGAGCTTCCCTTGCGCTGTTGATCTAACCAATCTTGGAATGCTTTATCTTGAGTACCTTGATATTCAGAAGAATTGAGCGAGCGTTTTTCATGTCCAAGGACTTGAATAATATGCCAGCCGAATTGGGTCTTTACCGGATCGCTGATTTCACCGATGCCAAGTTTGTATGCTACATCTTCAAATTCTTTAATCATGGCACCTTTGCTAAACCAGCCCAGATCACCGCCGCTATCCTTAGAACCTGTATCCGTTGAATACTTCTTGGTTACATCGTTCCATGGACTACCGGTTTTGATTTCCGCTAAAGCCTTCTTTGCCGTATCTTCATCTGCTACCAGGATATGGCGCGCCCACACCTGATCTTGCTCAATCGGTACAGAAACGGACATCACCTCAAACAGTTTCTTTGAATACAAATCGCTGCGGATTAAATCACGCAGTTGTTTTTCATTAAACTTAATCTCTTTCGTATACCGATCGATGACTGATTTGTAGTCTGCATTATATTTATCCAACGTATACGGAGTCGCGGACGGTGTGATCGAAGGTACTGCCGTTGCACTTGGAATCAAAGTGGGAGACGGCACAATCGTCGGGGTTTCTGTTACTGCGGGCGTTGCGGTCACGGTAGCTGTCCATTGAGGGACGAGGGTTAACTGCGCCGCCGATAACGTGGAGGTTGGCATTATAGTCGGGAATGGGGTATTGGTCGCAGTCGCTGAGACACCAGCAGCCTGAAATCCGAATTGCTTCTGGATTTCAACATCCACTTCCTTCTCCGAAACTGTAATCCCACGTTTAACCGCCTCTTGTCGGATCAGAACATTCTTGATCATCCGGTCAAGTATCTGTTCACCCATCTTTTGAGGTTCAAGCTCTCCCTTGAGCTGGTCCAAATTCTGTTGGAAATATTTCTGCATATCGGGATTATCGTTGAACGATTGCATGGTTTGATATGCCTGAGAATATTGTTGTACCATACGATCACGCTCAAACCGCACCCGGGCTTGAAAATCCTCCGTGATAATATCTTCACCGCCTACTTTTGCAACAGGCTGCTTGGGAGGAAGAATATTGGTCTGCACGAATCCAATCACCATCAATCCAATAACTGCAAGAACTACCAGCCCTGCACCGATCATCAGGTAACGGTAGAGGATGGTTTCCTTTTCCATGCGAGCATGATGTTTCTTATTAACCGCCTTTATCTGGCTTGGGGGCATATAGACTACCTCTTAGTGTAATACTTCGCCGACAAAAGGCAATAAAGCCAGATGGCGGGCTCGTTTGATTTCACTGGCAAGCTTCCGCTGGCATTTAGCGCACAGTCCGGTCTGGCGACGCGGACGAATTTTGCCGTTTTCGTGTAAAAATCGCTTTAAACGCTCCGGAGCCTTGTAATCAATATCCTCGCAGTTGCAGGTATGAACAGGGGGAGCAAAATACCGGCGTGATGGACCGGACATCTTTGGACCATCATCATCATAATCGGTATCGTAATCTTGTTGGTATCCCATTATGGTTTCTCCATTTTCAAAAATTAAATTCAACAGACCAACAGGCTTCACCACCTATGACAATCAGGCGCAATGACATCACGATGGCTACACTTGCCCGTAAAAAAGGAATAAAGATTATTTATTACTCGTCTTTGACAATAATTAAAAAGCGCATAACCGCTTCCACATAGCGAAGGTTTCGTTCGATAGTTGCACCCAAAGCTGGTGACATCTCCACTTCGAAATATACGTATTGCCCTTCTTTTTGCTTGCGGATTGGATAAGCGAGCATACGCTTACCCCAGCTATCTACCTTTTCCACCTTGCCCCCAGCTTCGGTGATCCATCCCTGAACTTTGTTAACGATCTCGGCGAGAGCATCTTTATCCAAATCAGGGTGCGTGATAATAGTCAATTCATACTTGCGCATTCAAAAACTCCTTTCCTTGGGATTGCTCCTGCACATTGCGCCCGGGCAGGGGCGGAATAAAAAACAATTTGTCCTGGCTTTCGACCGAATGAAAATTTTCAAGCGAAATGCAACGGACAGCCGAGACAAACGGAACTACCCCGCCTATCTAAGCGGGGTATAGTATACCGTGAGTCAATAAGTTTGTAAAGTGTGAGTTTGCGGTGCACACGCCACGAAAGGTTTTATTTCAACTGTACTGATTTGACGTTAATTTCAATGTAATCGCAGGCTACATCTTTACCGGCATTGGTGATCAAACCGTCAAATAGAATGGTTTGACCTTTCTTCAATTTACTTGACTGGTCTGCGGGAACATTCTTCAGTTGGGCAGTGAAACAAGGGTTATTACATGGATATACCCGTATATCAGGGGGAGTGATTTCCTTTATGACACCCTCCCACTTGACTTGTGTACCAAGGACTTCGCCATAAACCTGACCTTTTTCGGTTTGATTCAATGCATCTACATTTTTACAGTAGGTCTCTCCGCTGGAAAACCATTCCTGCTTCACGATCCTGTTTTCGGCGAGTGGTTTCTTGCCTGGTAACGGGGTAATATCCGGTATTTCAGTTTCTTTTTCTGGCAGGATTGGGGGTTGGGCAGCATCTGTGCTCAGTAAAGCAACCGTGGGAGAGGGTGTCAGAGTCTTGTTTTGAATTATCATTTGTTGATCTATAACGGCAGATTTGTCTTTAGCATTCCGTGTGGTATAGATGAAACCCCCAATTCCCAATAAAGTAGCCGTTAAAATACATATGATCACGATGCCCAACGCGGTGATAAATCCGATAAGGATCCAGGAATTGCTAAAACCGCTTCTTCTAATGGGAACAAAGGACGATCCGCAGATATTACAGAAACGCGCTCGATCTTCGTTTTGATTTCCACACTTCGGACAAGGTTTCATATGGCTATCTCCAGTATTGATCTTCTTAAAGGATGGGCTGTTTACTCATTTATTCTTTGGTGTGCATCAGGCGCAGCGCCCCTGCAAGTAACAAAACCGCCAGGGGAGTTGTGAGCCCTTCCCAGGGCATCCATTCGAGACCAGAGCTGATCACCGATTCGAGAAAATCGACAAACAGGATGACAATGATTACCTGGGCTAGAATCGTTTTTAACTGGGTGACGCTCTCAATCCGCGCCCATTCCGGTAAAGAGGCTTCCATTATTTTATCACCAGTAGCGATAAATAAATGAAAGACGCCATAAGCAAAGATGAGCAAGACCAGGGCAAAAAGGAAAGTATCCATGGCGGAAACCATGGTAGCTATGGATAAATTACTGGGACTGATTTTCACTGATGCGTCTTCCAAACGCGTTCGTTTTACAAAGCCCAAAAAATTACCCAGTGCCAGATAAGTCTTATAACCTCCGATGATAAACATCAGTGATGAGCCGATCAGCGATGAAATCACCGCGATCCAGCTCATATAACGAAAGAGAAAAAAATTCTTGAAGTTCATTAATAGATGCCCTCAGCTTCGATCCTATCCATTGTTTATTCGTCGGTTTTCTGTTGAACTGATTTCACACCCGTCAAGCGCATATTATTGGTCGTTTCACGATCCATCAGTTTGTAAATCGGATCAATCCCGGCTTGAATGGGTTGTTCACTCACTGTAACGACAATCGTATTTTCACCACTATGGATGGGATGCTTTTCCAGATAGATAAATTTACCTTCCTTACCGATCAGGCCAATGTCAACGGGGTCATCCTTCATTTCTACAACCGTCTCCTTACCAAGAGAATCCATGCGCATCTTGCGTGCCTGCACCCGCAGCGTAACCTCGTATTTTCCATCCGCACCCTGTTTATACACCGCATCTTGAGCCGTCAGGTTCCACAAGGTGACAGTTTCCAAAAGATCGGTGATAATACTTTGACGGTTGGGCGAAGCAGCACGACGCAAGGCATCCATTAAGTCTATCGATAGTGCAAATGGCGGTCCAGATTTGTATTCATCAAAGAAACGGTGCAGCGAACCGTCCAACGCCTCAGCCCCCAGATAATCGCGCAGCGTGTACATTACCACCGCACCTTTGTTATAGTAGATATAGCTGTCATTCCCTCCGGTAACTTTTGCCAGAGGGACATCGCGCCCCGTCAAGCGACCGGCAGTATATTGCTTCATTTCAAATTGCAAGAAGTTGCGCACACTCTCAACACCGTAAAATTTCTCAACCGCCTTCACAGCCGAATATTGGGTCTGGGTTTCCAGAATGACGTGCAGCCCTTCGGCACGGGCTGGCATCAGTTGTTCACCCCACCACTCATGGGAAGTCTCATGCGCCGCGACAAAGAAGGGATAATCCACGACGCCGGGCTGCTGGCGCGGGATACGTGAATACATACCCATCTCTTCACCAAAAACAATCATACCGGGGGTACTGACCGCCATGCTGTGGTAAGCTGGCATCTCGACAATCCGCAATTGGCGGAAAGGATAAGGGGTATAAGCAGCACTGTTGACATCCAGGGATGTTTTCATACCATCCATCAAGCTGTCCAGGTTGAAAGCATGACTGGGATGATAATATATTTCGAGATTGATCCCATTATATTGTTCTTGTACGCGGGCATAGCGTCCGGAAACGATGAAGAACTGAATTCCCATTGGAGCATCCATTTTATAAGAGAAACAGCGCCGCCCGTTCAACTGAGTCTCCTGCACCAGACCGCCGGGCAACAAACCGGTCTGGTCTGGATCTGTGCAGATGACGCCCTCAAAAGGCACCTTTCTGCCTCCCACTCCCATCGCCGCACGCTGCCGGGCTTTGTTGAGATTTTCTACAGAGGATAAATAATCCACTTTTTCAGCATCGATATGAACATCTTTCTTGTCTGCCCCCTGGGATTCCTCTTCTTCCTTCTTCGCTGGGCGCAATGCCTCTTCCAGATAGGATAGGTAACCAATTTCCGGGAAGAATGTGTCACTGATTACGGTTGTGCCATTTTCCACCCAATCATAATCACCCACCTTATCGGAAAATCCCGCTATGGAAGGATGTTGGTAAGTAAAGACAAGTTCCGTTTTCTCTGAGGGCAGTAAAGGCTTGGGAAGTGTAAAACGATATATCCGCCAGTTAAGGACCAAATCAGTCTGGGTCGGGGTGATGGGTTGACCAGCGATGTTAAAATCTTGCAGAGCGGGAGCAGCCCGGTCATCGACTAACAACTCGGTTAGCGGCTGGCTGGTGTGGTTTTCAAGCGTATAGCGCACTCGGGCAGTCATCTGCCTCTGGTGAGGGAACATGTCCACATTCAGAGCAACACCCGCTAAAACAGGCTGTTTGCCAGCCAGAGCAGCATATTTCTCCATATATAACTTGACAGCCTCTTTTTGTGCAGCCGGGTCTTGTTGTTTTTCAAATTCTTGCTGCATTACCTTTTCCGGCGTTTGAGATAATACCTGAGTGTTATAGGTGATCCAGCCGCCGGTCATAACCAGGGCAAACAAGACACCCAGAAAACCGATCAGCATCGTTCCGCGCAGACGTCGCTGTGCCAGTGATAAGCGCGCTCGCCAATCATTTTCCACGCCACGCTGCCAGAAAAGCAATGCCACCAGAACCATCAACACCCCAACCAGAATCCAGTAAAGCTGGAACCAGCGCACGCCATCCAGATAATGCCCGAACCCATTCATATCGCTGTATTTAGGAAGGGGAATATACCCATAAAACGAGAGCTTGCTGATTTGCGGAAAAGGCAATTGCTGCAGCATGGGCACGCCGATAAAAAGCATCAGGTTGACAAAATGGCTGACGTATTTATTGTTAATCAAAACGATGACGAACAACGCCAACACCATCATCAAGGACAGAAATACCAGATCAATGCTGAAAAGTTGCTGGATGTACAAAGATAATTCATAATTAAAATAGGCTTGGGTAGTTTGTACCAACATACACGCCAACATAAAGATCAGCATCGCCATCCCCTGCACCAAGATCACGGCTGCCAATTTACCCAGGAGGAAAACCCAACTGGGAGCGGAGGTCGTATCGATTAACCCATCCACGCTGTTATCCCGTTCGCGCCAGACACCTTCACCCAATAAGAAGATCAGCAGTAAAGCCAATAAAGTCGTAAAGGTGGAATTATTCGACATCAAACGGGCAGTGGTGGGATAAGAAGCGACGCCGTACTGCAAATCCAACCCTGTCAGGCTTGTACTGATGGAAAAGATAGCAGCCGCAATTAAGACAATCCAAAACAAACGATTTCCGGCTGTACGAATGAATTCAAAACGAGTTTGTTCGAGAAATTGCTGTAGTCTGGCGAAAAGATCGCCATGCAGGGTAATTTCTGGAACAGTCTGTCGTGGGCGCACAACAGGTACAGCAACCGGGGAGACCGGTTGAACCGCCGCTTTGGGAAAACCACGGGTGGTCATGATGCGGCGTAAAATGGGTAAATTCTCCAGAAGTAGCGGTGGCTGGGAAAATTGAAAGCGGCGCGTCAACAACCAAATTCCTAATACAGCCAGTCCAAGCCACAATAAGCGATTTATGATCAACGCTCCTGATATTGGAATCGCCAGTGAGTTCCGTTCTATGGCAGTCCATGAACCGGCTTTGGCAAGATCCACGACGCCAAACACGTCCAGGATGTTTGAAATATCTTTCAACCCGAGCCATTCCAGGGGAGTGAATAGAATGGACATAAAAATCGTCCACACCGGTAGAGCGATGTATGCCCACAGAGCACGACGGGTAAGCAATGCCACGGCGAAAAAAAGTGTTCCGAAAATTAATACATTCGGCAGGATATAAAAAACATAACCGTTCAGGTAACTTTCCAAATGGAAAGGAGCAATTTGGATTGGATCATTAAAGGGCATCCATAAACCAGCCATTAACCCAAGCGGAATCCCCAGAAAGATCAGCAGCGCCGACAACCAGGAAGCAAAGAGACGACCGACAATAAAATGATTTTCGCTGACTCCGCTGGTTACCAGCAGCGCATCGAAATTGGCATCGAAGTCTTTGGTGGCGCTTTTACCGAATAAGCCCCCGGAAAGACCGATCAACCCCAGAATGGTTAATAATAGGCAAGATAGGATGATGACAAAAGGGGCGTTTGCGAGAACCGGGATTTCCGTGCCTAGCATCTTCTGTAATTCGCTGCCCAAGATGACTGTAATACCCAAAGAGATGACAAAGAACAAACCAAAGAAGATATAATTTGCCCCATTTCGTACCTGAGACAATAATTCAAAACGAAATATTTCGTAAATCTTTTTCAGGGTTGCACTCATTTTTGCGCTCCAGCAGAGGTAAGCCACCCCTTAAGCGCACAAAAATAGACATCTTTCAGATCAGGAACGATGGATTCAAAGTGAGACGCAGGTTGGCTGTCACTATAGATATTGACGACAATTTTTCCCATGAAAAAGCGGGTGGAAACGACGCTGTACTCCGATTCGTAAGCCGGCAATTGGTCACGCGGGATGGTGGTCTGCCAGATTTTTCCCTTCAGATCTTCCATGAGCTTCAAAGGTTCTCCCACCAGAACCACTTGACCGGAAGCAATCATCGCCATCTCCGGGCAGAGATCACTCACATCTTCCACGATATGCGTCGAGAGGATAATCGCAGCTTGTTCACCGATCTGGCTGAGCAGGTTCAGGAAGCGCACGCGTTCCGCTGGATCCAGACCGGCTGTGGGTTCATCCACAATAATGACGCGCGGCTTGCCCAACAACGCCTGGGCGATACCAAAGCGCTGGCGCATGCCACCCGAATAACCACTGACGGCTTTGTTACGCGCCTCATATAGATTGACCTGTTGCAGCAGGTTGGTAACCGTTTCCTGGCGTTCCTTGTGGTCGGTGATGCCCTTCAAGATTGCCATGTGATCGAGTAAATTGGCGGCTGAGACGCCCGGATATACACCGAAGGACTGCGGCAGGTAGCCCAGCATCTGGCGCATGGTTTCCTTATCGGCGAGAATATTTACATCCCCCAAATGGATCGTGCCCGTGTCCACTTCTTGCAAGGTAGCAAGCGTACGCATCAAACTGGACTTTCCCGCTCCATTGGGTCCCAGCAGACCGAACATTCCCATCGGAATATCCAAGGTAACATTCTTTAAAGCCTGGGTTCCATTCGGATACGTTTTACTCAATCCGCGAATCTCAATGTTCATGTTAATCTCCCATTTTTTATACGATAACCAGTAGGGTTGATTATAGGGAAAACCAAGACCTTTGTCAACTGTAAGACTACGGTGATGTGTTCCAATCCAATATTTCCGACAATCGGATCATTATGTCTCTTCTTGCGTCAAGCTGCTCAGACGAGTTCGACACAGATACAGGATCTCTTCCAGTAC